>DASZXE010001165.1:0-8970 GCA_035546475.1 Kofleriaceae bacterium | reverse complement strand
GAACCGACGGCGGCCGACAGCGACTGACGCAGATTGACGACTGTGCGGACCGACGAGGATGGATTGCGGACTGACGACGACCGACGCGGACTGACGGCGACCGACGCGGACTGCGCCGACCGGTGCGGACCGACGCCAACTGACGACGGCCGCCGAGGCGCGACCGCCGACACGCTCACTCGCGGGGCGAGAACGGATAGCGCCCCGGCGCCAGCACGCCGGCCGGATCGAGCGTCACCGCCAGCGCGTCGAGCACCCGCTGGTACGCCGGATCGCCGGCCGGCGCGAGCCCCTGGCCCTGCACGCCGGTGCGGAACGGCGGATAGCCGCGCTCGACCAGCCGCGCGAACGTCCGGTCGTGGCACGCCCGCGCCCGCGCGTCCTCGCCGGGGAGGTCGCGGTCGTACGCGAGCGACACCACGGCGTACAGCACCCGCTCGGTGACGCCGAGCAGCGCCAGCGCCGGCTCGTAGCCGCCCGCGGTCACCTCCTCCTCGACGAGCGCCGCCACCGCCGCCGCGTGATCGCCGGCGAACGGCACCGCGTGCGAGAGCCACAGCATCCCGCAGCCGTCGGCGTCCGGATCGAGCGGCGGCGCCGGCGGCCCCGGCTTCCGCCAGTACGCGGTGACCAGGTTCTGGTCGTGCGGCACGCCGAGCGCCGGCCCGCACCGCGCCGGGTCGGCGTCGAGCGGCTCGTCGGGGCCGCGGTCGAAGCGCAGGCTCGTCACCAGCGGACGCAGCTCCTCTTCGACGCACTCGCGCAGCGCGACCGCGTGCCGCGTGCTCGCGCCGTACAGGGAGAGCGTGCCGTTCCACGCGCCGACCCGCGCGCGCCGCCGCAGCTCGGCCCGCACGTCCGCCGGCAACGGCGTCGCGCCGCCGGTCTCCGCGAACGGATAGCCGCCGAACAGCGGGAGGATCTTGCAGTCGTTCCACACCGGCGTCGTCGCGCGCACGACGCCGGCCAGCTTGAGCCGCCGGAGCCCGTCGACCAGCGCCGGCAGCCGCGCGCCGTCGTCGGCGGTGAACCAGCCGAGCTCGAAGTGGCGAGGGTAGGGCGTGAGCCAGATCGTCGCCCGCGTGACGACGCCGAGCCCCGACTGGCTGAACAGGCCGTCGAGCGACGGGCCGACGCCCCACCGCCCGAGCGGCGCGACCGCCGCGCCGCCCGTGCCTTCGACCGCGCCGCCGAACCGCCCGAACCCCGTCTCGATCCGCTCGCCGGTCGGCAGCACGACCTCCAGATCGCAGACGTGCGCGAACCGATCCGCGAGCGGCCCCGAGCCGTCGCCGCGCTCGAGCGCGTTGGCGACCACGCTGGCGTCCGCCGGCCCGCCGGTCACGCCGGCGAAGACGCGCGCGCGGCACCCGCGCAGGAAGTCGGCGAGCTGGCGGAACGTCACCCCCGGCTCGACCGTCACGTACGCCATCCGCTCGTCGAAGTCGACGATGCGATCGAGCCGGGCGAGGTCGAGCAGCGCCGCGCCCGGCCGCGCGGGCGCGCGCGAGCCGTAGCCGAGGTTCCGCCCGCGGCTCACCGGGTGGAGCGGCACGCCGTGCGCCGCCGCGATGCGCACGCACGCGGCGACCTGCTCGCGGTCCGCCGGCCGCAGCCAGGCGACCGGCGCGTGCCCGGGCGCGAGCGCGAAGGTCGTCCGCGCCACCGCCGCCAGCCGGGCCTCGTCGTCGACGACTTGGCCGTCGCCGATCGCGCCGCGCCACGCGCTGATCGCCTCGCCGGTCCGCTGACGGTCGGTCATCGCCCCGAGCATAGCCCCCGGGCCCGCCGCGCGCCGCGCGCCGCACGGCCCCCGCCCCGCGCGTCTGATACAGTCGCGCCGTGGACGACGCCGTCGCCGCGCGCTCGCTCGCGTTCCTCTCCCGCCAGCAGGACAAGCACGACGATCACCTCGTCCGCGCCCGCCGCCTGCTCGAGCGCGCGATCCGCCAGCGCTGGGCCGACGGCCTGATCAGCCGCGAGGCCGACGGCGCCTTCTCCGCCGCGCTCGGCCCGCAGGAGATCGATCGCCTGATGCGGCCGCCGGCGACCGGCGAGATCGTCGAGGATCACGTCTACGACCCGGCGTCGCCGGTCGGCCAGCTCGCCGCCGGCCTCGGCCTCCGCCCCACCGAGGCCGACCTGGTCGCCGTCCTCCTCGCGTGCGAGACCGATCCGTCGTCGGCGCGCCTGGTCTCGTACCTCGCCGGCACCGCCGGCACCGCCGCGCTCACCGTCGACACCCTGTTCGAGATCGCCTATCGCCCGCGGGTGACCTCGGTCGGCCAGGCCGCGGTCCTCATGCACGGCGACCTCGCCGCCGACGGCCCGGCGCGCCGCCTCAAGTTCCTGGTCATGGACGGCACCGAGACGCGGCCGTTCCTGTCGCAGGGCGTGCGGCTCAACCCGCGGCTCACCTCGTGGCTGCTCGGCCGCCGCCAGCTCGACGCCGAGCTCGACGCCACCGCCAAGCTCCTGCCGCCCGACCCGCCGCCCGGCGAGCTCGACCCGCAGCTCGTCGAGCGCGCCGCCGAGGGCTTCACCGCCGGCAAGAAGCTGCTGATCGTCCACGGCCCCAACGGCGCCGGCCGCGAGCTCCTGCTGCGCTCGGCGGCCCACCGCCTCGGCCGCCCGCTGCTCCTCGTCAACGGCCGCGGCCTCGAGGCCGACAAGCTGGTCGCCGCCTTCCGCGAGGCGACGCTCCACCGCGCGCTGCTCGCCTTCCGCGACGCCGAGGAGCCGCTCGCCGGCGACGCCCGCGTGAAGCTGCGCGAGTGCCTCGAGGTCTTCCCCGGCTCGGTCGCGCTCATCGGCCTCGGCCCGCCGGGCGCCGGCGTCTCCAACCTGCGGCCGCTCGTCGAGATCTCGGTGCCGGTGCCGCCGCACACCGATCGCCTCCGCCTGTGGAAGCGCTACCTCGGCGAGTCGCCCGAGCTGCACGCCGAGCACTGGCGCGAGATCTCCGGCCTCTACAACCTCGGCATCGGCGGCATCGTCGAGGCCGGCCGGCTCGCCCGCTCGATCGCCCGCGACGAGAAGCAGGCCGTCTCGCGCCGCCACGTCACCGACGCGGTCCGCCAGCTCTTCGACAGCGACCTCACCGTCGTCGCCCGCCGCATGCTGGTGACCCAGACCTGGGACGACGTCGTCCTCCCCGACGAGGTCGTCGAGAGCGTCGTCGACGTCGTCAACCGCATCTCGTTCCGCAACGAGGTGCTCGGCGACTGGGGCTTCGGCCGCAAGGTCGGCAAGGGCCTCGGCCTGACCGTGCTGTTCTCCGGCCAGCCCGGCACCGGCAAGTCGATGGTCGCCGGCCTCATCGCCGCCGAGCTCGGCCTCGACCTCTACGTCATCGACCTGTCGCGCATCATGTCGAAGTGGCTCGGCGAGACCGAGAAGAACCTCGCGCGCGCGTTCGACGCCGCCGAGGCCGGCCACGTGCTCCTGCTCTTCGACGAGGCCGACACGCTGCTCGGCCGCCGCACCGCCGAGATCCGCAGCGCGAACGACCGCCACGCCAACCTCGAGACCAACTTCATCCTGGCCCGCATCGAGTCGTTCCAGGGCATCGCCGTCTTCACGACCAACCTGGCGTCGGCGATCGATCCGGCGATCATGCGCCGCATGTCGGCGAACATCGCGTTCCCGTTCCCCGACGTCGAGGCGCGCACCGAGCTGTGGCGCCGCATGATCCCGGCGGAGGCGCCGACCACCGGCCGCATCGACTTCGGCAAGCTGGCCCGCTACGAGCTGTCCGGCGGCTTCATCCGCAACGTCGTGCTCCGCGCGGCCTACCTGGCGGCGCGCGAGGGCAAGCCGATCGGCATGGACCAGCTCGAGCGGGCGGCCAAGGCCGAGTACGTCGATCGCGGCTCGCTCACCGTCGGTGGCCGCCTCGCCTGACGGCCCGCCGGTCAGGCCAGGAGCTCGTAGGTCATGGTGGCTCGCTGGCGCCTGGCCGCGCTACGGGAATGCAGACCGCGCACGCCACACGAGACCCCGAACACCCCGCGTCGATGGTTGATCGCTCGCGCGAGCGCTCGCTAGGTCAGCGACGCCGCCAGGAAGTCGCGCGTCTGATCCATCGCGATGCGCGCCTCGCTCGAGTCGCCGCCGAAGAAGCCGTCGGCCGCGTCGTGGGTGCGGACGACGACCGGCGCCTTCGAGCGCTTCACGCGCGCGAGCAGGTCGGCCACCGCGTCGTCGGTCCACGCCCCGCCGTGCGCCACCCGGTGCAGCAGGATCGACGCCCGCAGCCGCGCCAGCCGCACCGCCGCGCCGGGCGGCGGTCCGCCCGCGACCACGACCGCGTCGAGCTGCGGCAGGGTCGCCGCCGCGGCGAGCGCGACCGCTCCGGCCGCGCCGAGCCCGAGGACGCCGATCCGCCCGCCGGCCAGCTCCTTCACCGACAGCACGCCGGCCTCGAGGTCCTCGATGGCGCGCTCGCCCTCGTCGAGCAGCGGCAGCGCGACGACGAAGTAGCCGGCCGACGCCAGCGGTCGCACCACGCCGTCGAGCATCGCGTCGGTCGCGCTCGCGCTGTCGCCGATCACGACGACGCCGGCGCCGCGGCCCTGCTCGGCCTCGGCCCAGTCGGGCGTGAAGCGCCTCGCGCGCAGGTGCACGCCGTCCTCGCGCGCGACCTCGATCGTCTCCTCGAAGACCTTGCCGGCCGGCCAGCTCACGGCGTCTTCCCCGACTGCTTGTTCCAGAGGATGAGGAGCTGCGCGAGCCCGACGAAGATCGCGAACACCGCGAAGGCGATCAGGATCCACTGCGTCGACGACGGATTGACCAGCAGGAACGACTGCGACGGATCCTTGGGATCGTAATGGACCGGCACCGGATCGGGCAGGCCGTCGACGAGCTGCTGCATCTTGTCGTGCAGGCCGCCGGTGCGCCGGATCAGGTAGACCTGATCGTTTGTGTACTCCTTGCCGTCGACGGTGTACGTGTACTTCACGTACGGCAGGAACGAGCGGCCGCGCGTGCCCATCGGCTCGCCGACCCGCCGCTCGAGGATCTTGCCGGGCACCGTCGGCCAGTCGCGGTGCTTCTTGACGTCGCCCGACACCCGCAGCCCGCCCCACAGGGCGAGCCCGCCGAACGCGAAGCAGAGCACGGCGATGACGATCGACTTGATCATCGCGCACCTCCCGCCGGCGCCGAGGCCAGCTCGTCGAGTCCGCGGCGGGCCAGCACGGCGAGCCGCCCGTCGCCGCCGGTGACCTGCAGGATGCGCTCGAGGTTCGCCCGCGCGAGCGCGATCTCGCCGGTGCGGCTCAGGTAGAGCGCGTGGTTGAACAGCAGGTCCGGGCTCTGGCTGCGCGTGGTCGCCGGCACCTGCTCGACGAGCGCCGGGATCCGCGCGAGCGCCTCCGGCGTGCCGTTCTCGAGGAGGAGCGACACCGCGTTCACGCACGCATCGACGCGGAACGGATCGGCCGCCAGCGACTGGCCGTAGCGCTGCAGCGCCAGCTCGGGATCGCCCGCCTTCTCGGCGAGGAACCCCTCGAGGTAGCGGGCGTGGCCGCGGTCCTGATCGCTCTTGGCCTGCGCCGCCAGGTGCGCGATCAGCTCGCGCGCCTCGTCGACGCGGCCGACGTCGATGAGCGTGCGGGCGACGACGACCTGCACGCCGAGGCCGCGCCCGCGCGCGCTCGCCGCGAGGCTGGTCACCGCCTGGTCGGCGTCCTCGCCGATGCCCGGCTTGGGGAACCGCACCGAGATGAGCCGCATGAGGTGAACCATGACCAGATCGAGGGCGACCTGCACGGGCGGCGGCGGCTCGCCCTTGCGCGACAGCTCGAGCGCCGCCACCGCGCCGAGCCACTTGCCCACCTCGGCGAACATGTTGATGAGCATCTGGATCGGGCGGCCGTCCGACGGGTTCTCGTCGAACGATCGCGAGTAGCTCTCGATCGCCTGGCCGTAGTCGCCGGTCTGCGCGGCGGCGGTGCCGAGGTTCATCTGCGCCTCGGCGTCGTGCGGCGCCTCGGCCACCACCTGGCGCAGCACCGCGGCGGCGTCGGCGGGCCGCCCGCACGCGAGCAGGATCCCGCCGAGCCCCGAGCGGCTCTTCAGGCTGCCGTCGGCGGCGACCGCCTTGCGCGCGTGATCGATCGCCTGATCGTGGTGGCCGGCGGCGAGGTGCGCGACCGCGAGGTACTGGTGGCCGGCGGCGCCGGCGCCCTGCGCGAGCGCGCGCTCGGCGTGGCCGATCGCCGCCGGGTCCTTGCGGTAGAGCGCGAGCACCGCCTGGCCGAGCGCGTGCGCGCCGCCCGGCTCGCCGGTGAGCCCGGCGACCAGCGCCTCGGCTCCGCCCACGTCGCCCGCCGAAAGCAGTCGTGCAACCCGATCCACGGCATCGTTCATGGCGCGAGCATACGCGCGCCGTCCGAGCCGGCCGATCCCTCCGCCGAAAAAAAGGAGAGCGGCCTCGGCGGCCGCTCCCTGCGAATCGCTCCGTGACCGGCCCGCGGAAGGCCGCGGGCGTCAGCTCACCAGCTCGTCACCCAGTTCACGGCGGCGGCGCCGGCGTTGTAGATCGTGCTGCCGACCTGCTTGGCCTTGTTCCAGGCCTTGCGCGCCATCTCGGCGCCGGCCTCGAGCAACTGCTTGGCCTTGTTGATGGCGGCCTTGATCGCGGCGAAGAACTCCTTCGGCTTCTCGCCCCACTCCCACCCGATCTTGTCCTTCTCGAAGTGGCCGTTCTTCCACATGAGACCGGTCAGCTTGCCGATCTCGCACTTGCCGAACTCGAAGCCGTAGTCGAGGATGCCGCCCGCCAGCTTGACGCCGACCTTGAAGTTGGTCGACAGGCTGATGGCGCCTTCCAGCTCCCAGTTGTTGTCGTCCTTGGTGTACTCGAAGCCGCCGGCCGCCTTGGCCTCCATGACGGCGTAGAGCGAGCAGACCGCGGCGTTGCCGTACGACAGGCCGACGCCGACGCCACCCTCGACGCCGAGGGCCGCCTTGAGCTGCTTCTTCTTCCAGTTGACGCCACCGGCCGCCTTGACGACGACGGACGGCTCGACCATGAAGTTGAGGCCGGGGACCGCGACGATCGGGATCTCGATCGGGGGCGCCTTCCACAGCTCGTACTGGTAGCTCTTCTCCATGCCCTCCGGGCTGAAGGACATGCCCATGCCGAACTTGGAGCCGCTCTCCTCGAGGGCGGGGCGGCCCTTGCGCGCCGGACCGGTGCGCTGCGCGGCCTTGCCGGCCGGCGGCGCCTCGCCGTGGTGGCCTTCCTCGGCCTCGCTCTCGTGACCTTCGTCCTGCGCCGAGTCGGGGTTGATGGCCGACTTGGCCGTCTTGCCGTCCTTGACCGCCTTCTCGACCTTGTCCGCCTGCTCCTCGCCCGAGGTCTCGATGCCCTCTTCCTCGCCGCCGTCCGCCTTGCGCTGCACGCCGGCGCCGCCGGTGTTCTGCAGGACGTGGGTCAGCTCGTGGGCGACCGTCGCCTTGTCCGGGTTGGGGCTGTTGAAGGCGACCTGGGTGCCGGCCGCGTAGGCCTCGGCGCCGAGATCGTTCGACGCCTTGCGGGCGGGCCCGTCGGAGTACGCCTTCACACCCGAGAAGTCGGCGCCACCGAACGACTTCTCCATCTCCTTGCGGTAGGGCACCTCGTGCGCCGTGCCGCTGAAGCCGTCCTCGGCCACGTCGCTCGCGGTCTTGCGCGAGACGGCCATGTCGGCGCCGGCTTTGGCGCCGCCACCCGCGAGCGAGTCGGCGAGCGCGCTGAGGGCGATCGCCTTGCGGGCGATCTTGCGGGCGGCGCGGATCTGCTGAGGCGCATCCGCTTCCGGTTCCTCGTGGTGCGCCGGGGCAGCTGCCTGGGCGCCAAGATCGATTTCGAAGTCGGCCATGGGGGGCGATCCTTGCGGGTGTAGTGAGCTAGGCGGTCGACCATACTACGTGGCGACCCCTACTGACCTTCCCTTGGGTGATCGGTTCTGCCGTTCGTGGGTGGATCCGGGACCCGGCCGGATGTGACCGGGGCGGGGAAGCTGCGAGATTTGCTTGGGTGCGCGGGCCGAAATCGGCCGGCGAGGCGGACGTCATGGCGCGGAGTTACGTAGGATCGGGGGCCGATGGACGCCAGGGTCGTCGCCAGCCCCGATGGAGCCCACCTCGCCGTCCTCCGCGAACACCGGCTGAGCCTGTTCGCCCTCGACAACGGCCGGCGGGTCGGGGTGGCGGAGGTCACCGGCAGCGAGCTGGCGTTCGCCGGCAACCACCTCGTCGTCCACGCGCACGGGGCGAACGCGAGCATGATCACGGTGCTGGCGCTGCCGACGTTGACGGTGACGTCGAGCCACGAGCTCGGCGGGCCGACGCGGCTCATGGCGGCGGCGAGCTCGTACGCGCTGCTCGACCGCGGCGATCAGGCGTTGATGATCCACTGCGGGCGGACGGCGGCGGTGACGCCGCTGCAGCCGCCGGCGGCGTTCACGCACGCGGTGGGCCTCGAGGGGCCGCAGTTCGTGACGTTCGGCAAGCGCGGCGCGGAGCTCTGGGACGCGGCGTCGCGGCGGCCGGAGGCGCGGCTGCGGCTCGAGCTGCCGGCGGAGACGGTGGCGATCGGCATGACGAGCCGCCACGCGGTGATCTGGGCGGCGAACCACCAGCCGTGCCTGCACCTGCTGCGGATCTCCGACGGACGGCAGTCGACGTTGTGGCTCGACGCGACGCCGCGCAACGTGCGCAGCCACCCGGTGGCGGCGTGGGTGGTGGCGGATGTCGGCGGGCGCGCGCTCGCGATCAACCTGGCGATCGGCGACGTGGTGCCGATCGACGCGGGTCGCAGCGCGATCGTGGCGGTGGCGCCGCGGCGCGACCGCGAGGCCGGCGCGGTCGTGGTCTTCCTCGACGGAGATGCGCTCGAGCTGCGGCTGCTGGGCGGCGAGGCGCGGCCGATGCCGCAGCGCGAGTCGGACGGCGCGGATCCGATGGAGCCGGTGGAGG
>DASZXE010001164.1:0-1990 GCA_035546475.1 Kofleriaceae bacterium | reverse complement strand
AACGGCTCGCCGGGACGGCCGGGCGCGACGGTCACCTGCGCGGGGGTCAGCACCGGCCCGCGGGCGGTGAGCGCGCCGCCGACGGCGCCGGTCGCGAGCGCGATCGCGGTGCCGTCGCCCTGCTGGTAGTAGACCGCGGCGGTGCCGTCGGGCAGCACGACGGCGGCGGGCGCGCGCACCGCCGCGGCCCCTGCGCCGCCGGCGAGCGCGACGGTGCCGGCCGCGAACGCGACGCCGTCGGTCGAGCGCGCGACCTTGATCGCGGCGCCGTCGCCCGCCTCGTAGTAGAGGACGACGCCGTCGTCGGTGGCGATCGCGGACGGCGCGTGGGCGGCGCCGGCGTCGTCGAGCACCGCGTGCGCCGGATCGAAGCGGAAGCGGACGCCGTCGGTGGAGACGGCGCGCCAGATCGCGCGGCGATCCGGCTGCACGGCGTCGCCGACCTCGAGGTAGAGCGTCACCGACGGCGAGCCGGCGGCGGCGAGCGGGCTCGGCTCGAGCACGAGCCGCGGGTCGCGCTGGACGTGGCAGCGCTCGCTCGTCATGCAGTCGGCGTCGGCCGAGCAATCGTCGGTCACGCAGACGTTGCGGCTCGAGCAGATCTCGCCGACCTGACACTCGGCCGACGTCGCGCAGCGGCCGCGGCACGCGCCGTTGCGGCACTCCTCGCCGGGCGCGCACGCGCTGGCGTCGGCGCACGGGACGTCGCAGCGCCGCTCGGCGAACGTGCAGACGTGGCCGCCGCCGCAGTCGGAGGCCGACGTGCAGTACTGCACCGTGCAGCGGCCGCAGGTACACGTCTCGCGCGAGGCGCAGTCGCCGTCGTCGCGGCACGGCGGCTCGGCGCGGTCGCGATCGAAGCAGAAGCCGCCGGGCGGCGTGCCGGGCGGGCCGAGGAACTCGTTGCCGGTGCAGATCGCGGCCGGGCCGAGGTCGGTCCATGGCGCGATGCCGTCGCCGACGCGGGCGCCGTCGCTCGCGGAGGACGGGCCGAGCCCGCAGCCGGCGGCGAGCGCGAGCGCGGCGGTCGTGATGGCGAGCGCGGCGGCGAACGTGGCGCGCATCAGAACCTCACCGTCGAGGTCACGCCGGCGTGCAGCACGTCGCCGCCCGACGAGAACGCCTGGCCCGGCGCGATGCCGGCGTCCTTCACCGTCAGCCGCCCGGCGACGTGCTGCCACTGCAGGGCGACATCGACGTCGATCGGGTGGAGGAAGATCGGCCTCCAGCCGAGCCGCACGCCGGCGCCGGCGGTGAGCTCGAGGCGATCGCCGTCGGCGTAGCTGGTCAGGCCGGTCTGCTCCGGCACCGGCGACGGGCGCCACGCGACCCCGCCGCGCAGGGCCGGCGCCAGGCGGCCGCCGCCGCGGTACTCGCCGCCGACCCGGACGTCGACGGTGTCGTGGAAGTCGGCCGGCGGCCGCTCGGTCGAGACCAGCGGCGGCGTGAGATCGAGCGCGACCAGCACCGCCAGGTCGGGAGGCGGCGGGTAGCTCGACCACCGGTTCCAGGTCACGTCGCCGTCGAGCGTGAACCGATCGGTGACGTCGACGGCGAGCCCGCCGGCGAGCCGGCCCGGCGTGAAGTAGTTGCGCGCGCGCAGCGAGACGAGGACGTCGCCGGTGACGACGCCGGCGACCTGCACGTTGGCGCGGATGTCGAGCGCGAGGTCGAGCGACAGCTCGCCGCGCCAGGTGAGGCCGGCGCGGACGCGCGGGCTGGGCCGCAGCCAGACGCCGACCAGCGGCGCGACCCGCACCGGCAGGTCGACGTCGAGCGCCGCCGCGCCGACCTTCTCGCCGCCGACGACGCCGACGTCGAAGACGAGCTGGCGGCTGCGGGCGTCGGCGAGCAACGACGCGCCGACGCCGAGCGCGTGCTTGTCGCCGTAGGCGACGCCGGCGACCGGCTCGACGACGATCCGGTGCGGATCGTTGCCGAGCAGCACGAAGCTCGGCTCGGTGATCGGCAGGAGCTGCACGCGGGCGAG
>DASZXE010001163.1:0-2925 GCA_035546475.1 Kofleriaceae bacterium | reverse complement strand
ATCGCCCGGCAGCGCGGCGAGCGGCGTCGCGCGGTCGAGCCGGAGCTGGGCGAAGCCGTCCGCGCCGGGCGCCAGCGACGGCGCGCCGACCAGCACCAGCGTGGCCGCGACCTGCGTCGTGCCGTGGTGTACCAGCACCTTGCTGCGCGCCGGCAGCGCCCGCGGCGCCGCCGCCACGTGGTGCAGCGTGACGTCGAGCAGGTGGGCCGGCACCAGCGCGCCGGGGTGCGCGAGCACGTCACCGCGCGCGAGGTCCAGCGCGGCGAGCGGCGCCACGTTGACGGCGATCCGCTGGCCCGCGCGCGCCCGCTCGACCGCGCGCCCGTGCACCTGCAGGCCGCGCACGCGCGCCGTCAGCCCGCGCGGATGGACGACCAGCTCGTCGCCGGCGGCGACGCCGCCGCTCGCGATCGTGCCGGTGACGACGGTGCCGAACCCCTTGAGCGAGAAGACGCGATCGAGCGGCAGCCGGAACACGCCCGCGTTCGAGCGCGGCGGCAGGTCGGCGAGCGCGGCCGCCAGCACCCGGCGCAGCTCGTCGAGCCCGGCGCCGGTGCGCGCCGACACCGCGACCCGCGGCGCCGCCGCGAACGGCGATCCGGCGAGGAAGCCGGTCAGCTCCTCGTCGAGCATCGCCAGCCAGTCGTCGTCGACGAGGTCGCGCTTGCTGATGACGACCACGCCGCGCCGCACGCCGAGCAGCGCGCAGACGTCGAGGTGCTCGCGCGTCTGCGGCATCACCCCCTCGTCGGCGGCGATGACCAGCATCACGAGATCGAGCCCGGTCGCGCCGGCCACCATCGACCGGATGAACCGCTCGTGGCCCGGCACGTCGACGACCGCGATCCGCCGCTTCGCCCCGCGCACCGTCAGGTCGAGGTGCGCGAAGCCGAGCTCGGTCGTGATGCCGCGCGCCTTCTCGACGGCGAGCCGGTCGGTGTCGATGCCGGTCAGCGCGTGGACGAGCGCGGTCTTGCCGTGGTCGATGTGGCCGGCGGTGCCGATCACCAGCGGCCAGTCGCTCGAGACCGGCGACGCCGCCGCCGGCGCGGGCGGAGCGGTGGTCACGAGCCGGCGGCCGTCGAGGTCGACGCCACCGGCAGCTTCAGCTCGCGCAGCTCGCGCTTGAGGATCTTGCCGGTCGGGTTGCGCGGCAGCTCGGCGAGGAAGACGACCTGGCGCGGCCGCTTGTAGTCGGCGAGTGCGCTCCGGCAGTAGTCGGCGACCTCGGCGGCGGAGATCGCCTGCCCGGGCCGCACGACGACGTACGCGCGAAGGGTCTCGCCCCACTCGGGATCGGGCACGCCGACCACCGCCACGTCGAGGATCGACGGGTGGGTGTGCAGGTGGTCCTCGATCTCGCGCGGGTAGATGTTGACCCCGCCGGAGATGACCATGTCGTGCTTGCGCGACTCCATGTAGTAGAAGCCGTCGGCGTCGGCGCGCGCGAGGTCGCCGACCGAGAAGAAGCCGTCGCGGATCGACCGCGACGTCGCGTCGTGGTTGCGGTGGTAGCCGGCGATCAGCATCGAGTTGCGCACGTAGACCTCGCCGATGTGGCCGAGGCCGACGTCGTGGCCCTCCTCGTCGAGGAGCCGGATCTGGTTGCCGCGCAGCGCGCGCCCGACGGTGCCGGGCCGGGTCAGGTGGTCGCGCGGGCCGGCGAGCGTCACCGTGCCGGTCTCGGTCGCGCCGTAGAAGTTCCACAGGATCGGCCCGAACGCGTCCTGGAACTGGCGCGCGGTCTCGGTGGGCAGCGGCGCCGCGCCGCTCATCACCCAGCGCAAGGTCGACGTGTCGTACTTCTTGCGCACCTCGGCCGGCAGGTTCGCCATCCGGTGCAGCATCGTCGGCACCATCAGCGTCGACGTGATCCGCTCGCGCGCGATCAGCTCGAGCGCCGCCTCGGGATCGAAGTGCGGCAGGAGCACGCAGGTCGCCCCGAGCGACATCATGATCGCGACGAACGCGGGCGCCGCGCTGTGGTAGAGCGGGCACGCGACCAGGTGGCGATCGTCGTGGTTCATGCCGACCTGCGCGATCATGTCGGCGACCGACGCGATGCCGGTCTGCCGCCAGTTGCGGGTCGCGCCCTTCGGCTTGCCGGTGGTGCCGGAGGTGTAGACGATGACGCCGCCGCCGCCGTCGCCGCCCGGCCGCGGAGGCGACGCGCCGTCGCAGCGCGCGATCGCGTCGTCCCAGCGGTCGCCCTGCGCCGGCTCGCCGCCGCCGACGACGATGAGGCGCGGGTGCTGGCCGGCCTCGGTCATCGCCTCGGTGAAGGCCGGCAGGTACGCGGCGCCGACGACGGCCGCCGACGGCTCTGCGTTGCCGAGGACGTACGCGATCTCGGCCGGCTTCGAGCGGTAGCCGATCTGCACGCCGGTGCCGCCGATGCGGGCGAGCGCCTGCTGCGTGATCAGGTACTCGACGTTGTTGCCGAGCACGCAGGCGACCCGGCCGCCGGCGCCGCCGCGCGCCGCCAGCGCGTGGCCGAGCTGGTTGACCTCGCGATCGAAGTCGCCCCAGGTGAGGCGGCGGTCGCCGTCGACGACGCACTCCTTGTCGGGGTTCATCCGCGCGTGCCACATGATGGCGAGGTGGGGGCCGACCTTGCTGTGGCGCGCCTCGAGCGCGAACGGCGCCAGGCCGCGCAGGCTGATCGCCCGCACCACGCCCGTCTTGCGGATCACGTCGACGGCAAACCGAGCCTCGCGGGCGCGCGCACGCAATCGTTCGATCACGCCCGCACGATACCACCGCCTCCGCGGGCGGTTCGCTAGACTAGGAGCCTGGCCCCGTAACACGGGGGCGGTGCCTGCGCGCGGGGGCTCGGCCGCGGGTCGGGTGGGGTACCCCGTCGCTGGCGCGGTGCGGGTCACCCGGCCCGTCGTGGGACCTGCGCCGAATCCTCGGCTCACCGAC
>DASZXE010001162.1:0-4437 GCA_035546475.1 Kofleriaceae bacterium | reverse complement strand
GCACCGGCCGCGCCACCGGCATCCCCGCCGCCGCGCCGGTGGCCGATCGTCGCCGTGGCGGTGCCGGCCGCCGCGCTCGCCGCCGGCGGCGCGTGGTGGCTGGCGCGACCGCGCGGCGAGCACCTGCCGCCGATGTCGGTCACCGCCAGCCGCCGCCTCACGCTCGATCCCGGCTGCGAGGACTACCCGCACCTCACGCCCGACGGCCAGCGGGTCGTCTACGACGGCGTCGTCGACGGCGACTACGAGGTCCTGTCGATCGCCGTCGACGGCACCGATCGCCGCCGCCTCACCCACGCGCCCGGCTGGGACTACGCCGCCGCCGTCTCGCCCGACGGCACGCGGGTCGCGTACGTCCACGAGGTCGGCGAGGGCCGCACCGCGATGCTGACGTCGATCGACGGCAGCGCGCCACCGCGCTCGCTCGGCCCGATCGCCGGCTACCCGACGTGGACCTCGGACGGCGCGCTGCTCGTCGCCGACGACGCGGCGCGCATCCTCCGCTGGGACCTGCCGACCGACGCTGCCGCCCCCGCCGCCGCCGCCGACACCGCCGCCGCCGCCCCCGCCGCGCCCCGCGTCACCGTCCTCGGTCAGCTCCCCACCGGCGCGCGCCCGTACCACCTCGCCGACGTCCCCGGCGACGGCGTCGCCATCCTCTGGTGGACCTCGAGCGACGCCGAGACGTCCGTCCTCGGCGAGCTCGATCGCAAGGGCCACCTGCGCATCGTCGAGCAGGCGGCCACCGACTACGAGGGCGGCCTCGCGCCCGCCGCCGGCGCGCACGGCTACTACGTCGCGCGCAAGGGCGCCACGACCGGCAACGAGCTGTGGTGGCGCCGCTGGGGCACCGCCACCGCCGCCGTCGTCCCCGGCGGCCTGTCGCCGCGCGCCGGCCTGTCGGTCGCACGCGACGGCACGCGCCTGGTCTTCTCGACCTGCGTGCAGGCGCAGTCGCTCGTCCGCCTGCGCGCCGACGGCTCGATCGCGCCGTTGCCCCACGGCGAGTGGCAGGACACCGACCCGGCGCCGGTCGGCGGCGGCCGCGTGCTGTTCACCTCCGATCGCCAGGGCCGGCGCCAGGGCTGGCTCGCCGACCTCGCGACCGGCGAGGCGCACGCGGTCACCCCGCTCGATGGCGTCAACGCGCGGCCGTCGGTCGCCGGCGATCGCATCGTCTACGTCGCCGGCGGCGGCCGCGGCGGCCTCGCGATCGTGCCGCTGGCCGGCGGCGCGCCCCGCCAGCTCACCACCGACGCCTCCGACAGCGGCCCCAGCTTCACCGCCGACGGCGCCGACGTCGTCTTCGTCCGCAACCTCGCCGGCGGCCGCACGGTGATCCACCGGGTGCCGGCGGCCGGCGGCGACGCCCGCCCGATCGTCGACGGCAGCGACCCCGCGCCGTCGCCGGTCGATCGCACGATCGCGTTCGTCGGCGCCGACGACGCCCACGGCGCGCGCCGCGTGCTGCTCACCGACCTCGACGGCGCGCCGCCCCGGCCGGTCCCCGGGCTCGAGGCCGGCGACTGGCACCTGCCGCGCTTCTCGCCCGACGGCAAGCGGCTGCTGGTCATCGGCAGCTACCAGCGCGTCGTCGAGGTCACCGTCGACGGCAGCGCGCCGCCGAAGGTCTGGTGGGCCGGCACCCTCGAGGGCATCATGTCGATCGACTGGGCGCCCGACGGGGACGGCGCGATCGCCGCCCGCGCCGTCTACGACGGCGACCTCTGGCTGGCGACCGGCCACTTCCGCTGATCTCGGCGTAGGATGCGCGCCGGAGGCAACCGATGACGATCACGATCATGTACCTGACGGTGGCGTTCCTGCTGGCGGCGCTCGCCATGTCGACCTACGTGCGAGTGCGCGGCCTCGAGTTCGCGCACGGCGCGTCGCCGGTGAGCACGGCCGCGATCCTGCTGGTGGTGGCGCTCATCATCGACCTCGGCGCCCAGCTCGCCATCAGCACCCAGGGCTGGCTCACCGCCGAGGCGCAGTGGAAGAAGGGGAGCCCCGGCATGATGCTGTGGAAGATCGGCCTGGCGGCGCAGGGGATCGCCGTCGTCTTCCTGGTGATCGGCATCTGGCGGCTGTTCGCCGCGGTCGGTCGGATCGTCCCCGGCAAGGCGCGCGGCGCGCGGACCGGCGCGCCGCTGACGTCGATGTTCGGCTCCGAGGGAGCCGACACCGCCGAGTGACGCCCACGCCGGCTACTCGACGGCGACGCCCGCCTGCCAGAGCACGAACGCGTCGACGTGCGCGATCTCGTCGATACGGTCGTCGAGCGACGTGCCGATGCCGTGGCCGGCGTTCGCGCTGGTGCGCAGCAGGATCGGCGCCGACCCCTCCTGCGCCTCCTGCAGCGCCGCCACCATCTTGCGCGAGTGCCACGGCGCGACGCGCGGATCGTTGGCGCCGGTCGTGAACAGCACCGCCGGGTAGCGCGTCCCCTTCACGACGTGGTGGTACGGCGAGTAGGCGTAGAGCGCCTCGAACTGCGCCTTGTCGGCCACGCTGCCGTACTCGGACGTGTTGTACGAGCCGTTGGTGGTCAGCTCGTTGCGCAGCATGTCGTAGATGCCGACGCGCGACACCGCGGCCTTCTCGAGCTCGGGGTGCTGCGTGATGATCGCGCCCATCAGGAGGCCGCCGTTCGAGCCGCCCATGATGATCGTCCGCTCGGGGCTGGTGTAGCGCTGGCCCTGCACGTACTCGATCCCCGCCGCGAAGTCGTCGAACACGTTCTGCTTGTGGGTGAGCATGCCGGCCTGGTGCCAGGCCTCGCCGAACTCGCCGCCGCCGCGCATGTTCACCTCGACGAAGCAGACGCCGCGCGACAGCAGCGGCTGCAGCGAGCCCTCGTACGCCGGCGTCGTGCTGATGCCGAAGCCGCCGTAGCCGGTGACGATGCACGGCGTCGTCCCGTCCTGCGGCGTGCCGGTCTTCCAGACGATGTTGACCGGCACCTTGGTGCCGTCCTTCGACGTCGCCAGCTCGCGGCGCACCTCCCAGCCGTCGAGGGAGCCGGGCGGCTTGGGCGACACCGCGTCGATCGCGGTGAGGTCGCCCTTCGGCGTGAGCCGGTACCAGGTCCACGGCTTCACGTACGTCATCACGCCGACCATGAGGTCGTCGCCGAGCGGCTTCGGCGCGGTCTCGACCGTCGCGATCGGCGGCAGTCCCGGCACCGGCACCGCCTTGCCGTCGAGCCCGTAGGCGCGCAGCGCGGTGGGGCCGCCCTGCTGGACGGTGACGAACAGCCGGTCCTTCGTCGCCAGGATGCCGGTGTCGTCGGGGAACGACGTCACGATGCTGTCGTCGCCCTCGGGCACGATCACCTTCGCGGCCCTGAGGCTCGGCGCCTTGCCCGACAGGCGGAGGATGCGGCCGCGCGGCGAGCCCTTCACCGACACCGCGAAGACGTCGCCGCTCGGGGCGAGCGTCATCGTCGTGATGCCGTCGCTCCAGTCGTCGAGCTGCTTCCAGCCGCCGGTCGGCGCGCGCAGGTAGTGGCGGAAGATGCCGCCGTCACCCTCCTGCACGCTGGCGAGCACGCGGCCGCGCGCGTCGGCGTCGAGCTTGATCTCGGCGATCTTGGGCAGGTCCTTGCCCATCTCGTAGCGGTCGTGCTCGCCGGGCGTGCCGAGCGTATGGGCCCAGACCTGCATCCAGAAGTCGCTCTCGCCCGCGGGCTTCTCGCCGGCCGCCGGGTAGCGCGTGTAGTAGAGGACCTTGCCGTCCGGGCGCCAGACCGCGTCGCCGCCGCCGGTGCCGCGCTGCACGTTCGGGATCGGCGGCTCGACGTCCTTGCCGTCGAGCCCGACGATGTGGAGGGTGCCGGCCTCGCTGCCGCCCTCGCTGATCGACACGGCCAGCTTCATGCCGTCGGGCGACGGCACGTACCAGTCGATCGCGCGGTGCGCGTCGCCGCCGGCGGTCGGATCGAGGACGACGGTGGCGTCGGCGGCCGCCTCGGGCGACGCCATGACGACCAGGTCGCGCTGCTGCGCGGTCGGCAGCCGCCGCAGCGCGAACACCTTGCCGCCGGCGGGCGCGAAGTCGCCGTAGTAGGTGAGCGGCGCGGTGAGGTACGCGCGGATCTCGCCGCGCAGCGTGTCGAGGCCGGGCAGCTTGTCGAGGATCGACCGCGACCACCGGTTCTCGGCGTCGCTCCACGCCTTGACCTCGTCGGTGTCGCCCTCGAGCCACTGGTAGCGATCGACGACGTCGACGCCGTGGTAGGTGTTCGTCACCGGCCGCACCGCCGCGATCGGCGGCACCGGCGCGTCGGCGGTCATCGAGGCGCCGCCGTGCGGATGCGTGAACGTCGGGTCGACGAGCGGCTTGCCGTCGGGCGCGGTGGGACCGCCGGCGGGGCCGGCGCTGTCGGGGCCGCCGGCCGTCGGACCGCCCGCGGGGCCGCTGCCCGCCGGTGCGCCC
>DASZXE010001161.1:0-12854 GCA_035546475.1 Kofleriaceae bacterium | reverse complement strand
GCCGTACCCGGTCCAGCGCGGCCTCACCGCCGCGATGCGCCGCGCGGCCGCCGCCGCCGGCGACGTCGATCGCCTGCAGGCGTGGGCCGGCCAGGCCGCCGCGCTCGCCCGCGCCGAGCCGGCCGGCGCCGTCGTCGAGCGGCTCTGGTCCGGCGCGCGGGCGCTCCTCCGCTGACGCCTGGCGTGGCAGCATGCGCGCATGCCCACGCTGATCGAGAAGCCGACCCGCATCGAGGCGGCCGGCAACAAGTCGAAGCTGATCGACGAGTACGTCGGCCACGTCAACAGCGGCACCGCCGGCGTCAGCATCGCCCACATGCGCAGCCCGGGCGGCTGGGTCGAGCCGGGGCAGACGCCCGCGTTCGACGAGCACACCGTCGTGCTGCGCGGCACGCTGCGCGTCGAGCACGCCGGCGGCGCCCTCGACGTCCACGCCGGCCAGGCGGTCATCACCCGCGCCGGCGAGTGGGTCCGCTACTCGACGCCCGGCGACGACGGCGCCGAGTACCTCGCCGTCTGCCTGCCCGCGTTCTCGCCCGCCACCGTCCACCGCGACGCCTGAAGGGGCCTTCGCCGGGCCGCCGGGCTCCCGGGCCTCCGGGCCCGGTCGATTTTCGGTCACCGGCCTCCGGCGCTGCGTCCGTGAGGGCATGAACAAGCTGCTCCTCACCGCCGGACGCAGCACGCGCGAGCCCACCTTCGGGCGAACGGCAGCCGCGCGTCCAGCCAACGAGGCGGGCGGCACTCGCGTGTTACGGTGCGTTCGTGGACGAGGTGGATACCGCTGCGCTGGCGCTCGCCGTGCTGGCGCGAGGGGAGGTGCCAGCCGAAGCGAGCGACGCGATCGATCTGATGCGCACGCTGGACCTCGCCATTCTCGGCGTCGAACAGCTGGAGGCACAACGGGCGCGCAACGCGACGTGGTTCAATCAACTCGCGGCGGCGACCACTGCGGCACTCGGCGTCGTTGCTGCCGCGACGGGTGGGCTCTCCACCGTCCTGGCGCTGGTCACCGGCGTCGCCGCGGGCATCGTCGGCGCAGCGGCCTTCTTGAAATGGTTGGTCTCTGACAGACGGGCCGAGCACCGGAACCTCGCGGACATCGACGACTTGCGCGCGACGCGGACACGTGCTGCGTGGACGCTCGTCGACTGGTACAATCACCGGCGGATCGATGGCGACCGATAGCCACCTCACGCCGGAGCAGCTTGCAGGCGCCGCCGCGCATCTGCGCGTACGGGACTCCAACCGTGCCTTCGAGCTGCGCTCTTCGCGTGAGGTGTTCTGGCACCTGCTGGTGCTGTTGGTCGCCGTGGTGCAGTTCTCGGACGGTGCGGCACGGCTCTTCCATCGCGATCTCCGCGCCCAACCGTTGGTCGCAGGCGCGGTCGCGTTCGCCGGGATCGTGGCGGTGGCCTGTGGCCTGGCGATGATCGTCGTGGGCCGGCGTCAACGGATGGTCAGCCAGCGGTTCCAGCGAGAGCTGATGGCGGCCCGCGTTGAAGCGAGCCGTCTGGAGTCGTCGATCTCGCGCTTGACCGAGACGTCGACGATGGCGCAGGTCGCGAATCGTCGGGCCGGCTGACGGCGGCTCGCGGTGCGCCGGGGTCGAGGGAGCGCGTCGTCGTCCACGACGGCCGCAGTCTACCGCGCGCGCCGGGCGGCGCTCAGAAGAGCTTCTTCGAGTCGAGCAGGATCGTGACCGGGCCGTCGTTGACGAGGGCGACCTGCATGTCGGCGCGGAACACGCCGGTCGCGACCCGCGCGACGCCGGCGGCGCGCACCGCGGCGACCGCCCGCTCGTAGAGTGCCTCGGCGGCGACCGGCTCGAGCGCGTCGACGAAGGCCGGCCGGCGGCCCTTGCGCGCGTCGCCGTACAGCGTGAACTGCGAGATCAGCAGCACGCCGCCGCCGATGTCGAGCACGCTGCGGTTCATCTTGCCGTCGTCGTCGGCGAAGATGCGCAGGTTGACGAGCTTGTCGGCGACGTAGGCGACGTCGGCCTCGCCGTCGTCCTTGCCGGCGCCGAGGAGGACGACCAGCCCCTGCTCGATCGCGCCGACCACCGCGCCGTCGACGGTGACCGAGGCCTGGCGGCAGCGCTGCACGACGGCTCGCACCCGCGGAATCTAGCAGGGCTCGCGGTGGCGGCGGAGGGGCCGGCTCTTTCGGGCACGGGCATGGGCACGGGCACGGGCACGGGCACGGCCACGGGCACGGTCACGGGCACGGTCACGGGCACGGGCGGGCAGGTCAGACCCGCGCGCTATACCCGGCTCGATGTCCGCTGCCGATCCATCCGGTGCGTCCGCGTCCGCGTCCGCGTCCGCGCCCGCGCTCGACGCCGCTCTCGAGGCGGCGCTGCTGCGCGAGCTGCGCCGCAACTTCGACTGGGAGAACCACGCCCGCTTCAAGAACAAGCTGACCGCCCCGCTGCTCGTGCTGTCGGACGCCGCCAGCCGCCTCGGCCGCTGGGTCCGCGCCACCCGCACGATCGAGCTGTCGCGCCCGCTCGTCCTCGCCCGCCCGTGGCCGGAGGTCGTCAGCGTCCTCGCCCACGAGATGGCCCACCAGTACGTCGACGAGGTGCTCCACGCCCACGGCGAGACCGCCCACGGCGAGACGTTCCAGAAGGTCTGCGCCGCGGTCGGCATCGACGCCCGCGCCGCCGGCGCGCCGGTCCCCGCCGAGGGCGTCGAGGGCGTCCGCGTCCTCGATCGCATCCGCAAGCTGCTCGCGCTCGCCGCCAGCGCCAACCAGCACGAGGCCGAGAACGCGATGCGGCGCGCGCACGAGCTGATGCTCCGCCACAACATCGAGGCGGCCGGCGCCCAGCACCGCGCCGGCTACGAGGTGCGTCACGTCGGCGACCCCGGCAAGCGGCTCGACAAGGTCCAGCACGCGATCGCCGGCCTCCTCGCCGAGTTCTTCTTCGTCAAGGTCATCCAGGTGCCGGTCTACCTGCCGCTCGCCGGCCGCCGCGGCTCGACGTTCGAGCTGGTCGGCACCCACGCGAACCTCGAGATGGCCGTCCACGTCTTCGAGTTCCTGCGCGCCACCGCCCAGCGGCTCTGGCTCGCCAACTGGACCGACGCCCGCGTCCGCAGCGGCCGCGATCGCCTCTCGTACCAGGCCGGCGTGATCGGCGGCTTCCGCGAGAAGCTCGCCGCCGAGCGGTCGACCCTGCGCGGCACCGGCCTCGTCTGGGTCGGCGACGCCGATCTCGATCGCTTCTACCGCGACCGCCACCCGCGCATCACGACCCGCTCGCGGAGCGTCCGCCTCGACGGCGCCCACGCCGCCGGCCGCGAGGCGGGCCGCACGATCATCCTGAACAAGCCGGTGACCCACGGTCCGTCCGCTGCCGCACCGCGCCTGCTGCGCGGCTGACCTCGCCGCACGCGCACGCACACGCGCGTGCATCGCGCGCCCGCGCGCCGCACACGCGCGGGTCGGCGGTTTGACTCCTCGCGCGCGCCGCGCCTATCATCGGCGTCGGGCGAGTCCTCACGCCCGAGGGGCAACCAGCGAATGGCCTGTCGCGCTCACCCGGTGGCCCGCGCGTTCTTCGGGCTGGCGCTCGTCGCCGGCCCCGCCGCGTGCGTCGAGCCGTTCGACGGCTCCAACATCCAGATCGACTTCGCGACCGCGGTGCAGACCGCGACGCGCCCCGGTCAGGTCCAGCAGCAGTTCCAGCCGCCGGTGGGGACGCACTACGAGCTCTACGCCGCCGATCCGGTCTACCAGCTCGACGACCAGGGCCAGCCGGTCCTCGGCACCGACGGCCTGCCGCTGATCGACCGGACGTACATGTTCTACGTCACGCGCTTCTATATCCGCCCGGTGATCGATCGGTCGTCGCCGTGCTTCATCGAGCTCGAGGACACGAGCTACCCCGGCCTCCACGTCACCCAGTTCGAGGCGAAGGTGAAGGAGGTCACCGGCATCACCGACCCGTTCGCGCCCGGCCTGCCGTCGGAGCAGGTCACCGATGTCCTCGACGCGATCCGCCGCAACGAGAACCTCGAGCGCGTCGAGTCGGACCTGAAGGCGGTGACCAGCTACGATCCGTTCCACTACCCGGCCGCCGCGCCCGCCGGCCAGTGCCCGCCCACCGACGCGGCCGCGATCCCCGACCCGGCGTGTCGCGACGACGCCTCCAACGCGCAGCGCCTGAAGATCTGTCACCAGCTCTGGCGCGATCACCCGGACCTGTACGAGGGCTCCGACAAGGTGTTCACCCTGCCGCTCAACGGCAGCTACCTCGGCATGGTCGAGGGCACCAACCCGATCAACGGCGGCCGGGTCGGCGGCTCGTCGATGCTCGTCGACGTCAACCTCGTCGGCCACGGCAGCTACTCGCTCAACTGGCAGTACGACGACGCCGACGGCGACGGCACGCCCGACTTCCCCGCCGAGCTGACCGCCGACCAGCGCAGCGCCGTCGGCTACGAGTACATGTCGGGCACGCCGCGCGTCATCGCCCGCGACGTCATCACCGTGCCGCTCAAGAACCACTACGCGCCCGCGATCGGCGCCGACCTCGCGATCCTGCCCAACCTCGGGCACGACGACGTGCACTTCTGACGAGTGAGGATCGATCCATGTCCGTCCGTCGCTGGCCACCTTTCGGGCCCTGGCTCGCCCCCGCGCTCGCTGCCGCCGCCGCCACGCTGCCGCTCGGCTGCGCCGACCTGGTCTGCGGCCAGGGCACCGTCGAGCGCGACGGCACCTGCGAGCCCGCCGACGAGCAGCCCGGCCCCGCCACCTGCGGCGAGGGCACCGAGCTCGGCCCCGGCGGCACCTGCGTGATCATGGACCCGGTCGAGTGCGATCCGGCGACGACGACGCCGCAGTACGACCCGGTCACCCACATCACGACCTGCGTCGGCACCAACGTCGACGTCTGCGCACCCGACCTGCAGTGCCCGACGCCGGCGCCCAACACGCTGACCCTGTGCGGCCGCATCTTCGACACCGAGACCGACCAGCCGGTGCGCGCCGCCGACGCGAGCGGCGCCGCCTGCAATCCCGCCGCGCCGACCGCGACCGGCCCCTGCTCGCTGTCGATCCAGCCGTACGACGCGCTCCTCTTCCAGCAGGATCCGAACGGCACCGCGCCGCAGCAGAACGGCGGCATCGTCTTCGACGACTGCGGCCGCTACGTCATCCGCGACATCCACATGACGTCGTTCGGCTTCATCGGCATCGGCATCGACGACGGCATGGGCGTCGCCGACACCCACATCCTCACCGGCGTCGCCACCGCCGACGCGATGGCGGTGCCGGCCCGCGGCTTCCGCGCCTACGCGACCCGCAAGGCGACCGACACCGCGTGGAGCAGCGCCGCCAGCCTGGGCGGCGGCGACACCTTCGCGAGCCTCGGCGTGCTCGTCATGATCTTCCGCCACGCCGGCGTGCCGGTGCCGGGCGTCGCCATCAAGCAGGACGCCAACGTGGTGCCGGCCAACGACTACTACTTCGAGGACACCGATCAGGCGCGGTCGATGCTCGATCCGCCGCGCGCGATGACCGGCCCCGACGGCACCGGCCTGTTCATCCACGCCGACGCGCCGGTGCCGTTCTCCGGCGTCGGGGGCGAGCCGCCCAACTGCCGCTGGCCGCAGGCGCTGGCGGCGACGATCCCGAGCGTCGTGTTCGTGCAGCTCAAGGACGCCGAGTCGACCGCGGGTGGGCCGTGCCCCTGAGTCCCCGCTGGTCGCGTGCCGCGTTGCTGGTCGTCGCCGCCGCCGCGCCGCGCGCGGTCGCCGCCGATCCGTCGTCCGGCGTCGACGCCGCGCTGTTCCGGCCGTCGTACGACACCAGCGGCCTGTTCTCGCTCGAGGGGGCGCGGCTGCCGACCCGCCGCGACCTGTCGTGGAAGATGTGGCTCTCGTACGCCGATCACCCGTTCGACCTGAAGGTGCCCGGCATCGGCGGTGACGGCACCGATCACGTCCTCCGCTGGGACGTCACGCTCGACTTCGCGTTCGGCTTCACCGTCAGCGAGCGGTTCGCGGTCGGCCTCGCCGCCGCCGTCTACCGCGCCGACACCGGCCCCGGCTACGGCCAGCGCGGCCGCTTCAACGGCACCGCGTCGACGCCGTCGACCGGCCTCATCTCGCTGCGGCCGCTGTCGAACATGGATCCGTCGGGCGGCTTCACCGACGAGAGCCTGTCGGGCCCGCTCGACGTCCGCGTCGGCGGCAAGTACATGGTCGTGCGCGGCCCCCACCTGGCCGCCACCGTGATCGGCACGGTCGTCCTGCCGTTCGGCGAGGACGAGCTGTTCCTCGGCGATCACAACCTCGTCTTCGAGCCGCGCGTCGCGCTCGACTGGCGCTTCGACCGCGTCCACGCGACGAAGCTCGTCGCCAACCTCGGCGCCCGCTTCCGCCAGCGCACGGTGCTGCAGGTCGACGACGATCCGGATCCCGACGAGGTCGACCGCAAGGAGGTCCTCGACATCGGCTCCGAGCTGCAGGCCGGCGTCGGCGCCACCGTCGAGGTCAGCCCCAAGGTCAACCTCGCCGCCGAGGGCATGATCTTCCTGCCGCTGCCGGCCAGCCTGACCTGGGGCCAGTGCCTCCTCGACGACGGCCGCCGCTGCGCCGCGCTCACCGACGCCGACCGGATGGATCCGTCGCAGGCGCGCGGCGATCGCACCGCCTACGCGGTCGCCGGCGCCTTCTACCGCCTCTCGCCGCACGTCACCGCCAACGCGATGGCGTCGGCCGGCTTCCTCGGCGCGCGCGGCGACGACGTCCGCGTCACGCTCGGCGGCACCTGGTCGCCGCAGCCCGAGAGCGAGGCGCGCGCCGGCCGCGGCGACCGCGACAAGGACGGCGTCCCCGACGTCGCCGACGGCTGCCCCGACGACGCCGAGGACCAGGACGGCTACCAGGACGACGACGGCTGCCCCGACACCGACGACGACGGCGACGGCATCCTCGACGCCGACGACCACTGCCGCGAGGAGCCGGAGGACCGCGACGGCTACCAGGACGACGACGGCTGCCCCGAGCGCGACAACGACGGCGACGGCATCGACGACCTGTCCGACCGCTGCCCCGACCAGGCCGAGGACGTCGACGGCTTCGAGGACGACGACGGCTGCCCGGATCCCGACAACGACGGCGACGGCATCCTCGACGGCGCCGACCGCTGCCCGAACGACAAGGAGACGCCCAACGGCGTCGACGACGACGACGGCTGCCCCGACGCGGTCGCGCAGACCGGCCCGGTCGACGTCGCCGACCACATCGACCTGCGCGGCAACCAGATCGAGTTCGCCGCCGGCGATCGCGGGCTCGCCCCGGCGACGAAGGTGCTGCTCGGCCAGGTCGCCAGCCTCATCCGCGACAAGGGGCTGACGATCCGCATCGAGGTCCACGTCGCGCGCGGCACGACGTCGAAGCTGCCGAAGGTGATCGCGCGGCAGGCGGCGCGCGACAAGCTGCAGTCGCAGAAGCGGGCGAAGCTCGTGCTCGACTACCTGGTCGCGCAGGGCGTGCCGCTGTCCCAGCTCCAGGCGGTCGGCCTCGGGTCCGATCGGCCGCTCGGCTCCAATCCGCCCGAGGATCCCATCAACGATCGGGTCGACCTGATCAAGGCGCAGCAGCGGACGCCATGAGCGCGCACCACGTCCCCCGCCTCGTCCTCGTCGGGCCGCTCCTCGCCGGCCTGCTCCTCGCCGGCGCGCGCGCGCACGCGCAGCCCGCGCCCGCGCCCCCCGACACCCAGCCGCAGCCGGTCGACATCGAGGTGCCGTCGGTCGTCGTCGACACCTCCGGCGAGGGCCAGGAGCAGGGCGCCGACACCCAGCTCGACCTCGCCAACGTCGTGCAGTCGGCGGCCAAGGGCGTGACGACGGTGCAGGAGGCGCCGGCGATCGTCACCGTCATCACCAGCGACGACCTGCGCCAGCGCCAGTTCGTCGAGATCACGCAGGCGCTC
This sequence comes from Kofleriaceae bacterium, assembly GCA_035546475.1. Taxonomy (GTDB): domain Bacteria; phylum Myxococcota_A; class Polyangia; order Haliangiales; family Haliangiaceae; genus UBA2376. The sequence continues at coordinate 4,898 of DASZXE010001161.1, read as the reverse complement.
GACACCGTCCCCGGCTACATGCGCAACGGCATCGTCCACAGCCAGTTCCCGATGGCGACCGTGCGCGGCACCGTGCAGGCCGTGCAGTTCCTCCAGGACGGCACCTCGCTGTTCGACCCGTTCCTCAACATCCCGACGCTCTACCGCCTGCAGCCGATCGAGACGATCAAGCGGATCGAGACGATCACCGGCCCGGGCGGCGTGCTGTGGGGCGCCAACTCGTTCCTCGGCATCGTCAACGTCATCACCAAGGACGCCGAGGACGTCGACGGCGTCGAGATGGGCGGCCAGCTCGGCGACGGCAACGGCGATCGCTCGAACGCGCGCGTCTACGCGATGGCCGGCATGCCCGACCTGCTCGGCGGCAAGGCGAAGCTGTTCCTCCACGGCTCGTTCGAGACGTACGAGGGCCCCGGCTTCGAGATGCCGCTGCACATGTTCTCGGGCCCGCTGCCGCAGCCGAACGCGACCGACATCTACGGCCCGCTGACCCGCGCGGAGCCGCCGCGCAGCTACCTCTTCAACTTCCTCGCCAAGCTCACCCTCGGCAACTTCCAGCTCCGCGTCCAGTTGCCGTACGTCGAGCGCCACACGCCGCTCGGCTTCCCCGGCTTCGTCGTCCTCAAGGACCTGCCCGAGGACGCGCGGTGCGCCGGCGCCAATCCGCTCGACACCAGCGACTCCTGCATCGATCCCGACAAGCGGTCGCGCGACAACCAGGTCGACTTCCTCGATCGCTACGTGGTCGGCGAGTACCGCACCCGCTTCGCCGGCGGCAAGGCGGGGCTGAGCCTCAAGGGCTACGGCATCCAGTTCGTCCGCAACTTCCCGCAGGTCGGCATCCTGGCGCCGACGCCGGTGCTGCTCGAGGGCGGCCTCGCCTTCCGCTTCAACGCGACCAGCTACCGGGTCGGCGGCGCGGCCGAGGGCGACGCCGACCTGCCGCACGACCTGCGCCTGCAGTACGGCGCGGAGGCGTTCAGCGAGTTCGCCCTCAACGACGTCCAGCGGTCGCGCCAGGGCGACGGCATCGAGGCGTCGTTCATCGGCCCGTACCTGCTGGCGCGCCTGCCGCTGCCGTGCCCGCTGACGATCGACAACGCGACGACGCACAACGTGGTGCCGATCGAGGGCTGCCCGCTCACGTTCGCGTTCCCGTCGAGCCGCACCGTGCTCGGCGCGTACCTGAACCCGCAGTGGCGCCCGACCAAGAAGGTCATCCTCGACGCCGGCGCGCGCCTGCAGATCGCGCCGGAGGCGCTCGGCAAGCAGAGCTATCCGCTGACGCCGCTGTTCTCGGGCGCGCTGGTCTGGAACTTCGCGCCGAGCTACCACCTCAAGCTCAACCTGGCGCAGGGCTACCGGCCGCCGGTCTTCAACAACACCAACTCGAACGGCGAGGCCGTGCAGATCGACGGCCGCCCCGACCTCGCGGTCGAGACGTCCAACGCGGCGCAGGCCGAGATCAACGGCCGCGTCTTCAAGGGCGAGCGCCGCATCCGCGAGCTGTCGTTCCGCGTCGACTACTCGTACACGAAGCTGAAGAACCTCATCCAGGTCGTGTCGGGCCGCTACGAGAACACCGCCGACCGCGGCATCCACTCGGCGGAGGCGCTCGCCCGCCTCTACGTGCAGGGCGGCCACCAGCTCGAGCTCGGCTACACGTTCCTGCGCATCAACATGGCGGACAAGGGCATCCACCGCTCGATGCCCGAGCACATGTTCCACCTGACCGGCGTCTTCAACCTCGTCGACGGCAAGCTGTCGGCGGTGACCGACCTCCGCGTCGTCGGCGCGATGGAGGACGCCAACCGGCTGATCGAGTACCGGGGCTACCACTACTCCGACGGCACCGACGGCTACCCGGCCGGCACCATCCTCGATCCGAGCGGCAACCCCGGCGAGTTCAACAGCGGCCCGTCGCAGCTCGTGTTCGATCGGCTGCCCCCGGCGGCGGACCTGACGGTCGGCCTCGCCTACACGCCGACGCCGAAGCTGACGGTGCGGGCGACGGTCTTCAACGCGTTCGACGCCCGCTACTACCAGCCCGACGCGTTCGGCGACTACGAGCCGCGGCTCGAGTTCCTGCCGAACCCGTGGGAGGACGTCCGCGGCTACCTGTCGGCCGAGCTGGCGTACTGACGGCGTCGCGCGCGGTCACAGGCCGGGGGAGGCGTCGGTGAAGGCGACCTGGCCGGCGTGCACGCTCTTGGCGTGGGCGAGGCCGGCGAGCAGCGTCCGCGAGTCGACCGGCTTGACGACGTAGTGGTGGACGCGGCCGGTCGCCGCCGCCCGCTGGACGTCGGGCAGCTCGGCGTACCCGGACAGGAGCACGCGCGTCATGTCGGGGTAGAGCGGGCCGATCCGGTCGAGCAGCTCGAGCCCGGTCAGCCGCGGCATCTTGTGGTCGGTCACCATCAGGTCGAAGCGGCTGGTCTCGAGCACGGCCAGGGCGTCCTCGCCGTTGGCGCAGCGCACCACCTCGTAGGTGCGGCGGGTCGCACGCTCGATGAAGTCGAGCATGTCGGGCTCGTCGTCGACCACCAGCAGCCTGCTGCGGGGGGCAACGTCCGTCATGAATCCGAGTTTACCTCGGGTGCGCCGGAGGTGGAACGGCCGCGTGGACCTGGGATAGAATGACGCGAACAGCCACGGTCGCGCCCCCGAGGGTCCTTGTCCATCCGACGCGTCCTCGCCATCTCTTCCAATCCCGAGCAGCAACGGCGCATCGTCGCCGCGCTCGAACAGGCCGGCGCCGAGGTCGACGCGGTGCCGTCGATCGACGCCGTCGACGGCCCGATCATCCCGCACCGCTACGTCTTCCTCGACGCCGCCGCCGGTGACGTCGAGGGCGTCCAGCGGATCGTGCCGCTGCTCCGCCAGCGCGCGCACGTCGCGGTGGTGACGCCGCGCGCCGGCCTGGGCGAGCTGATCCAGTACCTCGGCGACCAGCGGGTCAACCACGTCATCGTCGGCGACGAGCTCGACCGCGGCGTCTTCGTCACCGCCCAGAAGCTGCTCACCGGCGACATCTTCGGCATCGAGAAGTACCTGCCGGAGGGGACCCAGGTCAGCTACCTGCGGCTGCGCGACTTCGAGGGGCGCGGCAAGGCGATCGACACCATCCTCAACTTCGCCGAGGAGTCGAAGATGCGCCGCCAGGTGCGCAGCGCGATCGGCCAGGTGTGCGAGGAGCTGCTGATGAACGCGCTCTACGACGCCCCGGTCGACGACGACGGCCGCCAGGTGTTCGCCGAGGTCGACCCGCACGACCGGACCCACTCGCGGTCGCCGCGGCCGGTGTCGATCCGCTACGCGGCGACCGAGACGTCGTTCGCGATCGCGGTGCGCGACCGCTTCGGCCGGCTGGCGAAGAACACGATCCTCTCGTACATCGACAAGTGCCTGCGGTCGCCGGTGCAGATCGATCGCAAGACGTACGGCGCCGGCCTCGGGCTCTACCTGGTCGCCAACGCGGCCGCGAGCTACGTCGTCAACGTCGCCTACGGCATCGCGACCGAGGTCGTCTGCACGTTCGACCGCGGGGCGAAGGCGCCGCTGCGGCTGGTCGGCATGTTCGTCCACCCGGGTCAGGCCGAGATGCTGCGCGAGGGCTCGACCCCGGAGACCGCGCAGGGCCGGCGCGGCGACACCGGCGGCGACACCATCGTGCCGCCGCCCCACCAGCCGGAGTAGCCGTGGCCGAGCGGCAGTTCGGACCCTACCGGCTGGTGCGGCAGATCGCCGTCGGCGGGATGGCCGAGATCCACCTGGCGAAGACGCGCGACGGCGGCGGCGCCGAGCGCTTCGTCGCGCTCAAGATGATCCACCCCAACTTCGCCGAGGACGAGCAGTTCATCGAGATGCTCATCGACGAGGCGCGGATCTCGATCCAGCTCCACCACCCGAACATCGCGCACACCTTCGACCTCGGGCGGTTCGGCGAGACCTACTACCTCATCATGGAGTTCGTCGACGGCGCGGATCTCTACAAGATCCTGCGGCGCGGCAGCGAGCGCGACGTCGTCACGCCGGTCGACGTCGCCGCCTACGTGGTGAAGGAGGTCGCGTACGGGCTCGACTACGCCCACCACCGCGCCGACGAGCAGGGCCGGCCGCTGCAGATCATCCACCGCGACGTGTCGCCGCAGAACGTGATCGTGTCGTACGACGGCGCGATCAAGCTGGTCGACTTCGGCATCGCCAAGGCGGCGTCGAAGGCGCAGCAGACCGCCGCCGGCGTCATCAAGGGCAAGTACTACTACATGTCGCCGGAGCAGGCGCTCGGCGAGCCGCTCGACCAGCGGACCGACGTCTTCTCGGCCGGCATCGTGCTCTACGAGCTCCTGAGCGGCCAGATGCTCTACCTCGAGGAGGACGTCAACCGGTTGCTCGATCGTGTCCGGCGGGCGGACATCCCGTCGGTGCGCACGCTGCGGCGCGACGTGCCGAGCCAGCTCGATCGCATCGTCATGCGCGCGCTCGCCCGGCGGCGCGAGGACCGCTACCAGACGGCGGCCGACCTGGCGGCGGACCTCGAGCGGTTCCTCGACGTCTTCTCGCCGGCGTTCAGCCCGCGGAAGCTGGTGCAGTTCATGGAGCAGGCGCTCGGCGACGGCGCGGGGCCGCTGTTGCCGACGACGGTGCCGCCGGCGACGCCGCCGCCGCGGCGGGTCGGGGGCGGCGCGCGCTCGACGATGGCGCCGATGCCGGAGGAGTTCACCGACGAGAACAGCATGATCTTCCGGATGTCGGAGCTGCAGCCGCGCGGCAAGCGGCGCTCGGAGCCGGCGCCGGTGGGGCCGCCGGCGGCGCCGCCGCCGAGGCGGGCCGGCGGGCGCGCGAGCGATCAGCGGACGGCGCCGATCTCGTCGGGCGGCGGGGGCGGCGTCGGCGAG
>DASZXE010001160.1:0-4614 GCA_035546475.1 Kofleriaceae bacterium | reverse complement strand
GAGGGCGACGGAGCCGCCGGGGAGGGCGACGGGGCCGGCGGCGGCGCGCCCGCGGTGGCGGGTTCGGGTGGCGAGGTCGTCATCGCGCGGACCATAACAGGGACCGGCGCCGCGTGTATCGTGCGGGGATGGCCGCCGAATTCGTCCCGACCCCGAGCCCGTACCTGGTGCCGTTCGACGGCAGCTTCGACGTCGCCAGGGCGCCGACGTCGCCGCCCTCCGACGGGCCGGGCAAGAAGGAGAACCAGGAGGCGCTCGAGCGCGCGGTGGCGCGGCTGGCCAAGCTGCAGGGCAAGCTGTGGGCCGACAACCGCTACTCGCTGCTCGTCATCATCCAGGCGCTCGACGCGGCCGGCAAGGACGGCACGCTCCGCGCGGTGATGAGCGGCGTCAACCCGGCCGGCTGCAAGGTGACCGCGTTCAAGGCGCCGAGCGCCGAGGAGCTCGACCACGACTTCCTCTGGCGGTGCGCGCGCGAGCTGCCCGAGCGCGGCCAGATCGGCATCTGGAACCGCAGCCACTACGAGGAGGTGCTGGTGGTGCGGGTCCACCCCGACTACCTGCGCGGCCAGCGGCTGCCGAACAACACGAGCGACCTCGAGAAGCTGTGGAGCGATCGCTTCCAGTCGATCCGCGACTTCGAGCAGCACCAGGCGCTCAACGGCGCGGTCATCCTCAAGTTCTGGCTGAACGTGAGCAAGGACGAGCAGCGCGACCGCCTGCTCGAGCGGATCGACGAGCCGGACGCGCACTGGAAGTTCAACCCGGGCGACCTCAAGGAGCGCGCGCGCTGGGACGACTACATGCATGCGTACCAGGAGGCGCTGCGCGCGACGTCGCGGCCGTGGGCGCCGTGGTACGCGATCCCGGCCGACTCGAAGTCGTTCATGCGGCGCACGGTCGCCGACATCATCGTCGACACGCTGGCGCGGCTGCCGATCCGCTATCCGGAGGTCGACCCGGAAGCGCTCGCCGAGATGAAGCGGCTGCGCGCGAAGCTCGCCGAGGAGTAGCGCGATCAGTGCGGGCCGGCGGCGGGCGCGCGCTTGCCGGCCTCGCCGCTGCGCAGGAGCGCGAGGCGGAGGGCGACCGGGGCGAGGAGCTCGTTGGTGGCGACCACGCCGAGGACGAGCGCGAACGCGTCGTTGCCGAAGTCGGGGAACGCGGTCCGGATCAGGTCGGCGAGCGCGAGGGCGACGCCCGCCTGCGGCAGGAGGCCGAGCCACGCGAGGCGCCGGACGGCCGGCTCGACGCCCGGGCCGCGGGTGCCGAGGCGCGACCCGGCGAAGAAGGCGAGGGCGCGCACCGCGATCAGGACCGCGACCGGCGCGGCGAGCGCGGCGAGCGCGGCGAGGTGGAGCTTCACGCCGGCGAGCGCGAAGAAGACCAGGTAGACGGGGAGCGAGGCGGCCTCGAAGCCGTCGAGCAGCGCGCGGGCGTTCGCGCGCGAGCCGTTCTCCAGCCACAGGCCGGCGGCGAGCGCGAGGATCAGCGGATCGAGGCCGAGGGCGACGCCGAGCTCGCCCATCATCAGGCAGAGCATGACGGTGAACGGGCCGGTGCCGCGGCCGACGTGGTGGATGAACAGGCCGAGCACCATGCCGACGAAGATGCCGACGCCGATCGAGCCGAGCACGCTCCAGGCGAGGCCGCCGGCCGCGCCGCCGACGTCGAGCTGGCCGGAGACCACGGCGCGCGCGATCGACGTCGCGACGCCGAACGCGATGATGACGACGAGGTCGCCGAGCACGACCGCGGCGAGCACGGTGCGGGTGAGGACGCCCTCGGCGCCGGTCTCGTTGATGAGGGCCATGACCACCGCCGGCGAGTGGGCCGACAGCGCGATCGCCACGCTCATCGCGGTCGCGATCGCCGCGGTCGCCGGCAGCGAGTCGAGGAACGGGACGAGCGGGCGGAGCGCGAGCAGCGCGGCGGTGAGGCCGACGAAGGTGCCGAGCATCGTCCAGCCGGTGATGCGGAAGACGACGCCGAGCAGCGGGCGCACCGCCTTCAGGTTCAGCTCGGCGCCGGCGTTGAGGGCGATCATCGCGCTGGCGGTGGCGCCGACCAGGCCGAGCTGCGCGGTCATCGGCTTGCTGACCAGGCCGAGCACGTGCGGGCCGACGACGATGCCGGCGGCGAGGTAGCCGGTGAGGCGCGGCAGGCCGATGCGGGTCACCAGCTTCGCGTTGAAGTAGGCGGCGAGCAGCAGGAAGCCGAACGCGAGCTCGGTGCCGCCGGCGTGCGCGCCGCCGGCGAAGCTGCGGGCGGCCGCCATGAGGCCGCCGAGCGCGAGCAGGACGAGGACCGGGATCACGGCGGGGCTCCGTCGCCGTCGCCGGGGCCGTCGTCGTTGCCGTCGTCGTCGCGGTAGACCGGATCGGGGGCGTCGAGCTCGTCGATCGGCGCCGGTGCGGCGGGCGGCGAGGCGGCGCCCGCGCGCGGGACCGGCGGCGCGGTGAGCTGGACGGCGATCTCGGTGAGCATCGCCCCGCCGAGGACGACGGTGAGCAGCCACGGGCTCGGCGGGCCGCCGGCGGAGCCCTGCAGGCTGAGCACCAGCGCGATCGACAGCGGCGACAGCGCCGACACCAGCGTGCGGTCGCCGACGAAGCTGTCCGGAAAGCGGACGGCCAGCGAGCGGGTCGTGAACAGCACCGCCAGCCACTTGCCGAGGATGCGGGCGACCACGAACGCCGGCACCACCAGCCACGGCGCGGCCGCGGTGACGTCCCAGGTGGCGCCGGCCAGCACGAGGAAGAGCAGGTCGATCGGCCGCTCGAGGTGGCCGAGGATGCGGAAGACGTCGCGCCGCCGGTCGCCGGGGAAGTTGGTGACCAGCGCGCCGGCGAGGAAGCAGACCGCGGTCGGCGACAGCTCCAGGTAGCCGGCGAGGCCGGCGCCGAACGCGACCGAGCCGAGGACGATCGCGAGCAGCTCGCCCTGGCTGGCGGGCACGCGGATCATCGTGAAGACGAGCACGCCGATCACCACGCCGAGGCCGATCGAGACGAACAGCCAGGCGGTGGCGGGGATCTGCCACGCGAGGTCGCCGCCGATGTACTGGCAGGCGCCGCCGGCGAACTGCCAGTAGCCGTCGTGGGGCGGACGGAAGTAGGCGGCGACGAACAGGAGGCCGATGACGCCGACGATCTCGTCGAGCTGCGAGATCAGGTGATCGACGGGGCGGCCCTCGCGCCAGGCCTGGCTGGCGAAGCCGCGGAAGCGGCGCGGCGCGGTCATCGCGGCGGCGGCGCCGAGCACGATCACGTCGCGCCAGAACCACGGTGTCCGCCAGTCGGACAGGTGGAGCGCGAAGGCGAGGCCGGCGCAGGCGGCGGCGCAGGCGGCGAACGGGCCGAGCGCCTCGACGACGATCAGGTAGCCGGTGCCGCGGGGGACGCGGTCGAGCACGCGGAGGTCGAGCTGGGCGCCGACGATGAAGCCGAGCCAGCCGAGGCCGAAGTGGAGGATCGGCTGCATCTGGCCGACGACGTCGTCGGTGAGCACCCCGATCGCCGGCTGGCGCAGGACGACGCCGAGCGCGACCATCGGGAAGCCGGCGGTGATGAGGCCGCTGATGCCGAGCCGGGTCTCGAGGGCGACGACCTTGCGGTGCCCGCCCAGGTAGGCGAGGACGAAGACGGCCGACAGCCCGAGGACCAGCTTGACGAGGACGGCGGCGTGGGTCGGCTCGTTCACCAGACGCAGCGGTCGACGTCGTCGACGGTGTGGGTGGCCATCACGCACCGCTCGAAGGCGAGGGTCGGCGTCTCGTTCTTGCAGCGCGCGATCACGCGGTCGGCGCCGGTGACCAGGTAGGCGTCGACGCCGCCGGTCGCGCGCAGGCCGTCGAGGTGGGCGGTGATCTTCGCGCAGTCGCCCAGGCCGACCAGGTGCGGGCAGGCGCGCAGGTCGGCGCGGCTGCGGGCGCGGACGAGGCAGGCGCCGTCGTCGGCCGACAGGCTCTCGTCGGCGCACTGCTTCGCGATGGCGGCGCGCAGCGCGTCGCGCTCGTCGCGCGGCGCGTAGTTGTCGAGGAGCAGGTACGACATCGCCTCGCCGACCTTCGCGCAGTCGGCGGCGGGCGGCCGCACGCACAGCTCCGACAGGCAGGTGAGGCCGCGGTCGCAGCTCCGGTCGGGGCGGCACGCGCCGCGCTCGGTGCCGGCGGCCGGGGCAGGCGCCGCGCCAGGCCGGGCCCCGCGGTGACAGCCGGCGCCGAGCATCGCGCCCGCGACGAGGGCAGCGAAGGTCAGCGGCGCGATCGGGCTCGTCGACATCATCGGACCTCCTCGGCGGTCGGCCATCGGTGGCTCAGCGATCCAGGGCCTCGAGCGCGCGGCCGACCGATGGATCGGCGGCGCAGCGGGTGGCGGCGGCGTCGATCGTCGCCATCGCCGGCGCCAGGCGGGCCTGGGCGGCGACCAGCAGCGCGTCGACGTCGGCCGCGTGATCGCCGCGGGCGGCGCCGCGCACGACCGCGCGCGGGGTCGAGGTCGAGACGGCGACCGACGCGATCGTCGTCGCGACCGAGGCGCACGGCGCGTCGGGGCCGGCGGCCGCGGCGATCGCCTCGTAGCCATGGACGACCGCCTCGACCTGCGCGGGCAG
>DASZXE010001159.1:0-2054 GCA_035546475.1 Kofleriaceae bacterium | reverse complement strand
GGGCGCACGCCTGACCGGTCGCGAGCGGCGCCACCGGGTGCGCCGCCGCCGGCCCCACCGACGCCGCCGACGCCACCGCCACCACCGCCACCCACGCCACCGCCTGCGGCGCCCGCGCCCGCCGCCGGACCGGTGATCGCGCCGGGCGGCGGGCCTCGCGCGCTGCGCCTCGCGCTCGCGGCCGCCGGCACGTTCTGGGTCGCGTCGATCGGCGGCATCGCCGTCTTCCGCGCCCACGCCGAGCTGGTCCCGGCGCCGCCGCGCTTCCTCCTGCAGGCGACCTGCCTGTTCCCCTACGCGGCCGACAACATCATCGACTACCGCGTGCAGGGCTTCTCGTGCGAGGGCGACCGGTTCGTCGACCTCGACCACCGGCCTTACTTCCCGGTCCGCCCCGACGACAAGGAGAGCACCTTCGAGCGCCTCGGGCACTTCTACCGGCGGACGCGGCCGGTGATGGCCGCGCTCGATCGATACCTCGTCGCCGCGCACAACCGCCGCGCCGCCGGCGGCCGCGATCCCGGCGACGGCATCCCCGGGCCGATCGGCGGCATCCGCTTCCTGTCGTTGCGCGGCGACCTCCCGCCGCTCGGCAGCCACGTCGTCCCGTACCACCCGCCCGCGATCGACGACGTTCCGGCCGATCACCGCGAGGGCTGGTACCTCACCAGCCCGGATGATCGCCACGCGGTGTGCCGCGCCGCGCTCGCCTCGCCGGGGACACCGTGACGCCGCCGGCGCCGCGCTGGCGGCGAGCGCTCGACCGCGGGTGGCGGTGGTGGAGCGCGCCGCAGCCCCTCGCCCGGCTGGTGGCGCTCCGCATCCTCGTCCCGCTCTGGGTGCTCGGCTTCATGTCGTCGCGCATCGCCCACGCCGACTACTGGATCGGCGATCGCGGCTTCGTGATCCCGGAGACCGGCTCGTGGCAGGAGCCGCTCCACCTGCCGCGCCTCCCCGGCGCGAGCGCGTGGGCGCTGGTGACGGTCATGGTCGTCGCCGGGCTCGCGTTCGCCGCCGGGCTGCGCACGCGGCTCGCCGGCCTGATCTTCGCCGCGACGCTGTTCTGGGTCGCGTTCGCCGATCGCATGCAGGCGTACACGGTCTCGAAGCTCGGGCCGGTGCTGGTGCTCGCGCTGTGCGCGACGCCGTGCGGTGCGCGCACCGGCGTCGACGCGTGGCTCGCCGGGCGCCGCGACCCGACGCGCCCGCGGCCGACCCACACGACCTGGGGCAACGTCCGCTTCTTCCAGGCCCTGCTGGTCGTCTTCTACGCCGCCTCGGGGTTGTGCAAGGCGCGCGGCGACTGGCTCCACCGCGACGACGTCCTGTGGACGCTGATCCACGACACCTATCAGACGCCGGTCACCCTCCTGTTCGCCAACCACGCGCCGACCTGGTCGTGGGCGATCCTGCAGTGGACCACGCTCGTCTACGAGGGCCTCGCGCCGATCTGGTTCGCGCTCCGGTGGACGCGGCCGTTCGCGCTCGGCTACGGGCTGGCGATGCACCTGATGATCGGCCTCATGTTCGGCCCGGTCATCTGGTTCTCGCTGCTGATGATGACCGTCCTCGCCGCGTGCTTCCTGCCGGCGCGCCGGCTCGAGCAGGCGCTGCGCTGGCCGGTCGCCGGCCGCGCGCCCGCCGGTGGACCGGGCCCGTGATCGGAGCCGTGACCCGAGCGGTCACTTCGGCTTGGCCTTGAGGACCACCTTGTTGTCGCGGACGACGACGTTGAACTCGACGCCGGTCGAGTGGTGCTCGCGCAGGATCTTCGGCGCCTGCGACGACAGCGTCTTCACCATGCGCTCGTAGCTCATCGGCTCGGTCGCGTCGCCGACGAGGGTGCGGGCCTTGACGTACTTGGCGTAGAGCGCGCGGGTGTCGGCCTCCGACATGCCGGGGATGGCCGGCGCGGCGTCACGCGCGGCCGGGCGCGCGTGCGGGCGGCTGTACGACGGCGCGGCGTGGGCGCCGCTCGACGGCGGCACCGGCGTCGCGCCGCTCTGGTTCGCGCTCCGGTGGACGCGGCCGTTCGCGCTCGGCTACGGGCTGGC
>DASZXE010001158.1:0-3500 GCA_035546475.1 Kofleriaceae bacterium | reverse complement strand
GCTGGCCGAACGGCGCGTCGCCGGCGACGCTGAGCGGCGCCACCTGGTACGCGAGCGACGGATCGTCGAGCGCGCCGGCGCGATCGACCTCGGCGAGCGCGGCGCGCAGCCCGTCGCGCGCGGCGGCCACGTCGGGGTTGCGCGCCAGCACGGCCGCAACGAGCGCGCCGCGGTCGAGCGCGCCGGAGGCATCGGCGAGCGCCGGCTCGGCGTCACCGAGGCTCGGCGGGGCGGCGAGTGGCCGCGTCTCGCTCCACAGGGCCGCGTAGCGGTGAGCATCCGCCCGGGCCGCGCAGCCCACCATCAGGATCATCGTCGTCGCACACAGTCGGCGCATGTCGTCCTCTCGTGCGCCTCGGGCGAGGCGCGCCAGGCTGCCGCGGACGCACCGCGGCGCTCCCACTCGTCAGCCGCGCGAGAGGACGTTCAGATGAGGAACGCGCAGTGGGCGAGGAACAGCGGCGGCGCACGGCTCGACGCCGGCGCGGCGCGCGTCACGGGTACCCGGAGCGGCGCAGGCACGGGAGGCGCCAGCTCGCTGACGACGTTGACCGCGGGCAGCACCGCCGGCGCTGGGCCGGGCGGCGTGGTGGTCGGCTGGCGGTCGACCGACGCGACCGGCCCGGCCTCGACCTCGCAGCACGAGGTGCGGCGGAGCTCGGGCATCGCCAGCGGCGGCGCCTTGCGTTCGGCGGCGACCGCCGCGCGGCAGCACGGACCGCGCGTCATCCCGTCGAGGCGGCACCGGTACCACCCGCTCGCCATCGCGACCGTCGGCCACAGCACGACGAGGGTCACGAGGGCGATGAAGGCGCGGCGCACGACATCGAGAGCGTACGCCCGGATCCCGGACGGAACAACGCGCCCCTGCGTCGCAGCCCTGCCTCGTCCGCGCACGGGTTGCGCGAAACCGCCGCGCGCCGCTCGAGCATGTCGTTGAAGCGTCGTCGGCCGACCACGTCCTGCCGGCTGACCTCCTTCGCGCCGACCGCCCGTCCCCGAGCTGGCGTCGTTGCGGGCGCAACGATTGTGGTTGCATGCGCAACCAAGGTGCGGCATCAAGGGGGCGTGAGCGACGACCGGTTCCGCGCGCTCCTCCAGGAGCTGTTCCGCCGCTTCGGGCTGCTGGCGGAGGACCGGACGCCGTGCGGCAAGCCGCTGGCGTCGTCGGACGCCCACGCGCTGATGATCCTGCTCGACGCCGGCCCTGCCGGCATGGCGCCGTCGGCGCTGGCCACCCGCCTCGGCGTCGACAAGAGCACGGCGACCCGGCTGGCGGCGCGGCTCGCCGAGCGCGGCTACACGGAGTCGGAGGCGAGCGCCAGCGACGCGCGCCTGCGGCCGATCCACCTGACGCGCAAGGGCCGGCGGGTCGCCGACGACGTCGCGCAGGCGAGCCGCCAGCGGTTCGCCGACCTGCTCGCCCACGTCCCCGCCGCGCGGCGCGCCGCCGTGCTCGACGGGCTGACCGAGCTGGTGGCGGCGCTCACCCGCATGACGCCCGAGGCAGGACAGGAGGAGCCATGACGTTTGCACCATCGATCGTGTCGGCGGCGCTGCTCGCCGCAGCGCTGGCGGCCGGCTGCAGCCGCGACTCCGCGCGTGACGCGCCGCGCACCCAGCCGGCTGCGCCGTCGACGTCCGGCGCCGCCGATGCCGTCGCCGCGTTCGACCACCGCACGCCGTTGCCGCTCACGGCGATGATGGCGAGCCACCAGAAGCAGGAGATGCGCGATCACCTGCGGGCCGTGCAGGAGATCGCCGCCGCGATGGCGATCGACGACTTCGACGCGATCGCGAAGGCGGCCGCGCGCATCGGCTGGTCGGAGCAGCAGGCGGCGATGTGCAAGCACATGGGGGCGGGCGCGCCCGGCTTCGCCGACACCGGCGAGCAGTTCCACCACGTCGCCGACGGCATCGCGGCGGCGGCGCGCGCCCACGACCACGCCGGCGTCGCGAAGGCGCTCGACGCCACGTTGCAGACCTGCGTCGGCTGCCACGACACCTACCGCCAGCAGATCGTCGACGACGCGGCGCTCGCGCGCCTCACCGGCGCCGCGCCGATGGAGGGCGACTGCCCGATGCACGCGCAGCTCAAGGCGGGAACGTGAGCGCGACGGCGCGCTTCGCGTGGTCGACGGTGAGCTTGACCGTCGAGCCCGCGTAGCTCGCGCTGCCGGGCGTGAACGCATCGCCGGCCTGCACCGTCGCGCACGCGGGCTGCGGGCCGAGGCGGCAGCCGGTGACGAGCTGGTACGTCCGCCGCTCGCTGCGGCGCGTCTCGTCGTGGGTGACGGTCGCCTTCACCTGCGCCGTGATCCACAGCATCGTGTCGACCCGCTTGACCTTGATCGCGCCGAACCGGGTGTCGACGCACTTGCCCATGCCGCAGTCGCCCTCGAGGATCCCGTCGAGGACGGCGGCGGACCAGGCGTTGCCGTCGCCGTCGGTGACGACGAACGCGTAGACGTCGCCGTAGTCGGCGGTGGCCTTGCGCAGCTCGACGCCGGCCTTGCGATCGATCGGGTAGCGGTGGACGAGCGTGCTCTTGCAGCCGTGCGCGGCGGCGCAGACGCGCGTGTCGGAGAGCGCGGCGTAGTGATCGTCGACCGCCTGATCGAAGGCCGTCGAGGTGTCCTTGCCGACGACGGCGGCGGTCGCCTTGCCCTCCGGCTCGTCGGCGGCGGCGACGGCGGGGACGACTGCGAGGGCGAGCCCGAGGATGGACGCGAGGAGGCGGGGCTGCATCGCCGCGAGGAGAGCACAACTTCGTGCGCCGGTGGCGGAGCGGCGGCTCGGTCCGCGCTACAGCCAGGCGCCGGCGGCGGCCATCGCGATCACGAGCGCCCACGGCGGGACGCGCCACTGCTCGAGGAGGGCGAACGCGACCAGCGCCGCGGCGACGTCGCGCGGGGCGGCGATCGCCTCGCTCATCACCGGCTGGTAGAGCGCGGCGAGCAGGACGCCGACGACCGCGGCGCCCGCGCCGGCGAGGGCGTGCCGAGCCCACGGCCGCCGGCGCAGCGCGTGCCACCAGGGCAGGGCGCCACCGATCAGCAGCCAGCCGGGCAGGAAGAGCGCGACGAGGCACCACGCGCCGTGCGCCCACGCGAGCGGCCCGGGGTGCATCGCGGCGCCGAGGTAGGCGGAGAAGGTGAACAGCGGCCCCGGCACGGCCTGGACGGCGCCGTAGCCGGCGAGGAACCGATCGTCGGCGAGCCAGCCGCGCGGGACGAGCTCGGCGCGCAGCAGCGGCAGGACCACGTGGCCGCCGCCGAAGACGAGCGAGCCGGAGCGGTAGAAGGCGTCGAGCTCCTCGACGGGGCGGCTGCGGGTGGCGGAGGCGAGCGCGGGGAGGATGACGAGCAGCGTGAGGAAGGCGACGAGCGCGGCGGCGGCGAGCAGGTGGTGGCGGCCGAAGCGGAACGGCGGCGCGGCGGCGTGCGGCGTTGGCAGGGGCGCGGGCGCGGGCGCGGGCGCGGCGGCGAGCGCGGGCGCGG
>DASZXE010001157.1:0-8048 GCA_035546475.1 Kofleriaceae bacterium | reverse complement strand
GGCAGCCGCGTCGCGCTCGGCGGCCTGGCGCGCACTCTCGTCGACCGGCGCGTCGGGGCGCGCGCCGAGCAGGACCTCGAGGCGACGCTTGAGGTCGTCCATGCCGCGCGCGAGATCGACGCGGTCGACGCTGGACGCGGGATCGAGCGCGGCGAGCGCCAGCGCGTGCTTCGCCGACAACGTCGCGAGCAGGTTCTCCTCGATCGTCCCCTCCGTCACCAGGACGTAGGCGTGGACCGGCCGCCGCTGGCCCATCCGGTGCGCGCGGCCGATCCGCTGCTCGAGCACCGCCGGGTTCCACGGCAGGTCGACGTTGACCACCGTGTCGGCGGCCTGCAGGTTGAGGCCGGTCGAGCCGGCGTTGGTCGTGAGGAAGACGCGGCAGTCGGCCTCGCGCTGGAACTCGTCGACGACGACCTGCCGCTTGCGCTGGGGCAGCGAGCCGTCGAGCCGCACGAAGCGGAGGCGGTGGCGCCCGAGCACCTCCTCGACGAGGTCGAGCATCGTCGTCCACTCCGAGAAGAGGACGATCTTGCGCCCCTCGGCGCACAGCCGCACCAGCAGCGCCTCCAGCTCGCGCAGCTTGCTCGAGAAGCCGGTCCCGCGCTTGTCGACGAGGAACGTGCTGTCGGCGGCCATCCGCGCGAGCAGGAGCGCCTTGCGCAGGCGGAGCAGGTCCATCTCCGTCAGGTACGGCTTGCGCACGATCTGGGCGACGACCCGCATCTGCGCGTCGTGGATCTCGAGCTGCTCGCCGGTCGGCGCGATGCGGACGATCTCGGTCGTGCGCGGTGGGAGCTGCTGCGCCACCGCCTCGCGCGTGCGGCGGAGCAGCACCGGCGCCAGCCGCGCGCGAAGCTCGTCGAGCCGGTGGTAGCCGAGCACCTTGCCGCGCTCGTCGACGACGCGGTGACGGTCGAAGAAGCGGAAGGCCGGCCCGAGCCGCCGGTCGTCGATGAACTCGACGACCGAGTAGAGCTCGTCGAGCCGGTTCTCGAGCGGCGTGCCCGACAGGACCAGGGCGAACCGCGAGCGCAGCCGCTTGACGACCTCGCTCGTCTTCGCCTCCCAGTTCTTGATGCGCTGGCCCTCGTCGAGGACGATCAGGTCCCACGGCACGCCCTCGATCGCGCGCAGGTCGCGCAGCACCTGCTCGTAGTTGCAGATCGAGAAGAAGGTGTCGTCGGCGTACTGGGCGGCGCGCTCCGGCGTGGTGCCGAGGACCACGCGCGCGCCGCGGTGCGAGAAGCGCTCGATCTCGGACTTCCACTGCGACTTGACCGACGCCGGGCACACGACCAGCACCTTGCGGATGTCGGCCTCGCGCGCGAGCAGCTCGGCGACGCCGATCGCCTGGATCGTCTTGCCGAGGCCCATGTCGTCGGCGAGCACCGCGCGGCCGGCGCCGGCGGCGAACGCGATGCCGTCGAGCTGGTACGGCAGGAGCTCGACGCGGAGGAGCTCGCGCCGCAGCGGGTGACGGGCCGGATCGGCGCGGATGGCGTCGACGGTCGCGCGCATCCGGTCGCGGAACAGCGCGCGCTGGATGTGCTCCTCGGCATCGGGGTAGACGGTCACCGCCTCGCCGAGGCGCTCGAGGCGATCGAGCCGCGCGACGAGGTCCTTGACGTCGGTGATCGGCCGGTCGACGACCGGCGCGAGCACCGTGCGCGCGCCGCGCGACAGGTCGGCGGGGACGGCGACGCGCAGCTCCGCCTCGTCGGCGTAGCGGACGTGGACCGAGATCTCCGTGCGCACCCGCGGCCGGGCCCGCACCGCGGCGGGGAAGCGGCGGCGCACCTTGTCGAGGACGTGAAGGATGTGCTTGCAGGTGCCGAGCGTGTTCTTGCGGTAGTCGGGGCAGGAGCAGTACGAGTCGCTGCGGTCCTCGCCGCGCAGCGCGACCCGGTAGCTCTTGCCCGACTCGGCGCTGGTGACGGCGTAGTCGGTCCACGGCGCCTGCGGATCCGCCGCGCGCAACGTCATCTTCTCGGCGCGGGCGCGCTCGACGCGCTCGGCGAGCGCGCGGGCCACGAGGTCGCCGGGCCCCGCGTCACGGTCCGGCGGCGGTTCGGCGAGGCCGAGCGTCACCTTCTCCTCGAGGATCGCCGCCAGGGCCGCGCCCGCGTGCTCGCAGACACCGGCGCAGGTCGAGCAGCGCACGCGCAGGCGGCGGAGCCGATCGTCGGCGAGCGAGAGCGTCACGACCGCGTCGGCGCCGCGGGCGCGCGGCACACGCAGGGCGAAGCGCGTCGCGGTGGGGGCGATCGGCCCCGGCAGCTCGAGCTCCTGCTGGCCGCCGCGCTGGAGCAGGGCAGCGCCGTCGGCGCCGAGGAGCCGGCAGGCGTCGTCGAAACCGAGGCGGCTCAGGCGGTCGTGCAGCGTCAGCTCGCCGGACGGCTTGCGCTTGATCATGCCCGCACCTTCGCACCCACCTCCGACAGCGACGGCCGCGTCGCCACGCCGCCGATGTACCCCGGCGGCGTCACGACCGGTGCTGTCGGCGGGGGGCCATCAGGGGGCGCGGTTGTCGGGCAGGTCGAACATGCCGACCATGTCGACGGCATGGCCAGTGCCTCCGGCGCTGTTGCTGTAGTCGAACCGGCCGGTGACCACGCCACAGAAGCGCGCGGGGCTCATCTCGACCAGCTCGCCCGTGCTCGCCACGGCCTGGAATGAGAGGAGGTCCTGGCGGTACGTCATCAGGAGGCCGTGGAAGAACGTGCCGTCCGCGATCGAGTCCCTGGCGATCTCGATCACCTGGCCACTGGCGCACATCCGCCGGCCGCGCGCCGCGTCGACGTCCTTGCGCACGAGGGCGAACGAGGTCTCGTTCTTCGTCACCGCGACGTCGCTCCAGCGCAGGTGGTGGGCTGCCCACGCGGTCAACAGCAATGTGCCCGCGCTGTGCTGGTCGTGCTCGTCGTCGAGCTGGGGGCGCACGCGGTCGATCGCGTCGCCGATCGTGGTGGCCTTCAGGACCTGCTCGAGCGGGCTGGGAGATGGCGGCGACGGCGCCGCCACCTCCACCGGCGCCCCCGGCGGAGTCGGAGCGGCCGCCGACGCGGTGGTCGCGCCGGCCGGCTCGTCGTGACAGGCGGCGGCCGCGCAGGCGAGGAGCGCGGCAGTGAACAGGGCAGTGCGGGTGCGGAGGCGGTCGTGGTCGGTCATGGCGGCTCCGGAGGACGGGTATCGTGAGCCTCGCCCGTGACCGCGACAGCCTGTAATCCGGTCGTGCCCGCAGCGACCGCGTCAGCCTGTGGTGCGGTCGGCGCCGCGGCGGTTGCTCCCTGGCCGCGGCGCGCCGAACATCGGCCGGTGAGCACGACCGAGATCCCCGCGAGCGCGAGACGGCCCGACTCCCAGCAGCTCGTCCGGCAGTGGGCGCTCCTGCGGCTGCTGTCGACGTCGGGACGGGCGTGGAGCGTGAAGGAGCTGGCCGAGCAGCTGCAGACGAGCAAGGCGACGGTGCAGCGCGACCTGGCGACGCTGGAGCGCGAGTTCGCGCTCGTCGAGGAGGAGGCCGGCCGCCAGAAGAAGGTCTACCGGATCGACGACAAGGTGCGCGCCCTCGATGCCATCAAGTTCGGCACCGCCGAGCTGCTCGCGCTGCACGCCGGACTGGCCAGCATGGCGCCGTTCGCGGGCACGCCGCTCTATCAAGACCTCGACGCCGTGAGGCTCAAGCTGCGCGGCTTCCTCAGCGAGCGCCACAATGGCGGTCTCGACGCGCTGACGCGGGTGTTCGCGGCGCACCCGCGCGAGTTCATCGACTACCAGCCACAGCGCGAGCTGATCGACGGGCTGACCGACGCGATCGTCCGGCGTCGCCGCTGCACGCTGACCTACCAGGCCGCCGGTCAGCCGGCCGCGCGCACCCACGACGCGCGGCCCGTGCGGCTGGTCTGGCACCGCGGCGCGCTCTACCTGCTCGCGTGCCTCAACGAGCACGAGCGCATCACCACGCTCGCGGTCCACCGCATCCGGGAGCTGACCGTCCGCAACGAGGCCTTCGCGGCCCCGGCGGTCGACGTCGACGACTTCGTGGGGCGGGCGTTCGGCATCTTCGTCAGCGACGCCGAGGAGGATGTCGAGATCCTGTTCGACGACGAGGTGGCCTGGCGGATCGAGGAGCGCACGTTCCACCCCGCCGAGCACAAGGAGCGCAGGCCCGACGGCCGGCTCCGCTACCGGGTGCGGTCGAGCGCGCAGTGGGAGATCGTGCCCTGGGTCATGAGCTTCGGCCCGCTCGCCGAGCTGGTCGCGCCCGCCGCGTGGCGCGCGAGCGTGCAGGAGAGCGCCGCCGCCACCGCCGCCCGCTACGCCGCGCCCGCCGGCGCGGACACCTGACCCACCGTGCGGCGCATGCCTGCGAAACTTTCGGTCTTCGTGCTCGACACGCGGAGCACCGACCGCCTACGCTCGGCCCGCGTGCGGGGGCCCGCCAGCAGCTTGCGTTCGGACGTCGGCGTGGCCGTCGACGCCGAGGACGCTACCGTCGCCCCGGTCGTCCCCGTCGACACAGCCCCCGACACGTCGCAGGAGGCGCGATGAGCGCGGTCACCATCACCATGCCGCCGGTCGTGCGCGCCGCCGACGCGGAGCCGCCGAACGCCCTGCCACCGTTCGACATCGAGCAGGTCCGGGTCGGACTCGAGCGCACCTTCGCCGCCGCGCTCGAGGCGCACCCGCTCTTCGCGCGGGTCGCCGCCGCCTGCACGCCGCCATCGGACCAGGAGATCCGCCGGCACCTCATGGCCGCCAGCCTCCGCCTCAGCGAGGCGATGGCGCCCGAGGCCTACCGCGTCGCCCACGAGGCGCGCCGCATCCTGCGCGTCGACGGCGCGCTCGAGCTGTACCAGCGCAGCGGCCCGGAGAACGCGGCGATGCACCGCGTGGCTGCCCCCATCCTCCTCGAGCTGCACGGCTCGCTGATGCCGAGGCTCGACGGCCCCGCGCTGCTCGCCCTCATCGGCCACGAGCTCGGCCACTACCTCGCCCACGGCCCGGCCAGCCCGCCGCAGCCCGCGCTGCGGATCCCCGGCGGCGCCGTCGACGAGGTCACCTTCGAGGCGCTCCAGTCGCGCCTCAGCATGGCGTGCGAGCTGACCGCCGACCGCGTCGCGCTGCTCGCCTGCCAGGACCTGGGCGCGCTCCTCCGCCTGATGCTGGTGACGGTGTCGGGGCTCGCGGTCGGCGAGCTGACCTACGACACCGATGCCTACCTCGCCCAGTGCAAGGATCTGATCGAGGAGGACCTGCGGGTCGGCGCGGTCGCCAAGGGTGACAGCCATCCCGAGCACGGCCTGCGGGTCTACGCCGCGTGGCTGTTCAGCGAGACCCGCCTCTACCGCGAGCTGACCGGCCGCGGCCCGGGCACCCGCGAGGTCGCCGACGTCGATGCCGTCATCGCCCGCTGTCTCGGCACCAGCGGCCGGCGGATCCACGATCCGGTCCAGGCTGCCGACGTGCCGCGCGAGCTGCTCGAGTGCGGGCTGGCCGCCGCCGTGCTCGTGGCGCAGGCCGACAGCAGCGTCACCGAGGACGAGGCGATCCTGCTCGAGCGCGTCTTCGCCTCCGAGATCCCGGACTGGCAGAGCTACCTCGAGCCGGGCGTCGCGGCCGAGCGGTTCCTCGACACCGCCGCGGTGCTGGTGCCGATCGCCCAGGAGATCGGACCGACGCTGCTCAACCTGCTGTTCGCGGTGATGTCCGCCGATCAGGCGATCGAGGGCCGCGAGATCTCCATGCTGCTGCAGATCGGGGCCTGCCTGGGTCTCCGCGAGCCGTTTGCGCGCCGGCTGATCGCGATGCTGCGCCAGCGCGGCATCCACCTCGACCTGACGACGATCGCGCCGCCGGAGCAACCGCTGCCGGCGCGCAGCCAGGACGTCGACGAGGCGCTCCACACCTTCCTCGCCGGCGTGGCCCGGCGCGGCGAGACCGCGACCACGCTGCGGCGGATGCTGCGCCTGCTCGGCTCGGACCGTCGCGACGACGACCTGATCGGGCGGCTGGTGCGCACGCTCGTCGCCCAGCACATCTCGTTCACGCCGGCGCTCACCGACGTCGGCCTCGACGAGCGGGTCGTGCTGACGCCGGCGTCGGCGCCGCCGGTGCGGACCAGTCAGGCGATCGCCGTCTCCGGCTCGCGTGCGGGACTGCTGGCGGCGCTCCGCCGGCTCCGCGAGCAGCTCGTCTCCGGCGATGGCCGCAGCCCGTCGGTGCGGCTGCGCGCCGTGCGCCGCGGCCGCTCGTTCGACCTCACCGCCCTCGAGCGCGTCTCGGTCGGCCTGGCGGAGCGGGTGATGGCGCAGGTGCGCGCCCGCAAGGCCGTGCGCGTGATCGACGCCGCCGACGCCGGGCGCCACGGCCCGGCCGCCGCGATCACCGCCGACCTGCTCGCCCTCGCCCGCGAGGACCTCGCGCGCACCGAGGAGACCGGCGCGCGCGAGCTGTACGTCGGCTACCCGTTCGTCACCGGCACCGTCGGCGGCTACCTGATCCGGGCGCCGCTCGTCCTCTACCCCGTCGAGCTGACCCGCGAGGGCGCCGGCGCGCGCGGCTTCCGGCTCGAGCCGCGCCGCGACGAGCTGCCGCTCGCGAACCAGTCATTGATCCGGCTCGTCTTCAACAAGCGCGGCTTCGCGTTCTCCGACGAGCTCGCCGACGAGCTCGAGGCGCTGGCAGGCGATCCCGACGGTGGCCCCGAGGCGGTCCGCCGCCGCCTCGCCGAGGTCGGCCTGCCGCTCGGAGACGGCGCGGCGGCGCTGCAGCCGTTCGGCGAGGTGGCGGACACCACGCTGTTCGGCGAGCAGGCGCCCGCGATCGAGGAGGTCGCGATCCTCGGCATGTTCCCCCAGTCGAGCTCGGACCTCCTGCAGGACTACGACGGCCTGCTCCACGACCTGGCCCGGCCCGACGCCGAGATCGGAGCGCTGCTCGGCGCGGCGGCCACGCTCTTGCCCGACGGTCCGACGACGACGGCGGTCGCCGCCGCGGCGGAGGTCGGGCCCGACTGGGCGCCGGTCATCCCGGCCGATCCGTCGCAGCGCTCGGTCGTCGCCGAGGCCCGGCGCCACGGCGCGACGGTGATCGACGGGCCGCCCGGCACCGGCAAGAGCCAGGTCATCGTCAACCTGGTGGCGGAGGCGGTGCGGCGCGGCGAGCGGGTCGCCGTCGTCTGCGAGAAGCGGGCGGCGCTCGACGTCGTGCGGCAGCGCATGACGGCGATCGGCTTCGGCAAGGCGCTGGCGGTGGTCCACGACGTCTACGAGGATCGCAAGCCGCTGTTCGCCCACATCACGGGCCGGCTGGAGGCCGCGGGCAAGGTGCCGTTCGCCGCCGCCGAGGCGGACGCGGTGCACGCCGAGCACGCGAAGGTCCGCGACGCGCTCGCGCAGCGCAGCGAGGCCCTGCGCATGACGCCGGACGGCCTCGAGCTGTCGGTGGGCGAGCTGCTGGCGCTCCAGGCCGAGCACGCGCGCACCGACGTGCCACCGGTCGCCGGCCTCGACCACGTGACGCAGGCCGGCCTGCGGACGCTGCTCGACGCCACGGTCGCGCTGCAGCCGCTCGTCGACCTCTGGGGCCCCGGCGGCCGCTGGCCGGTCGGCGGCGTGCGTCCGCGGCGATCGCTGGCCACCGGCGCGCCGACGGTGGTGGCCGACCTCGAGGCCGCGATCGCCGCCGCGTTGCCGCTCGCGCAGGCGTTCGAGCAGCGCCAGGCCGGCCTGCCGTCCGCGCTCTCGCTCGAGCAGATCGACGCCGCCCGGGCCGCGCTCACCGAGGCGGTACGCAGCCGGCCGCTCCGCGGCGACGAGCGCGACGCGGCGACGTTCGGCACGATCGCGCAGCTCGCCGCCACGGATCCCGAGCGGCTGCGCGCGACCGCGCAGGCGCGGGAGGCGCTGCGCGAGGACACCACGGCGCTGGTCCGCCTCGATCGACCGGTGACCTTCGGCGGCGGGCCCGAGCTGGTCGCGTCGCTGTCGGTGCTCTCGCGCTGGAGCCGCTCCTGGTATCGCATCTTCATCGGCGCGTGGCGG
>DASZXE010001156.1:0-3637 GCA_035546475.1 Kofleriaceae bacterium | reverse complement strand
GATGTCGCCCTCGGCGAGCCGCGCGCCCGCCAGCTCGCGGCCGGCCGGCCCCGGCCCCGGCGCCGCCACGTCCGCGACGTCCGCGACGGCCGCGACGTTCGCCCCGATCGCGCCGCTCGGCACCGGGGCGAGCGCCGGCTGCGACCGCGGCTGCGCGTCGAGGTACTCGGTCTCCGGCGCGCCCCCCTCCGCCGCCCGCGCCTCGACGACCGCCGCCGGCTCCTCGCGCACCACCGCCTCGCGCGCCACCGCCTCGCGCGCCACCGCCACGCGCGCCACCGCCGCCACCGGCATGGCCGCCTGCAGCTCCCTCGACGTCCTCGTCGCCGCCCCCGCCGCCAGCTTCGTCGCCCGCAGCGTGTCCGCGTGCCGGTGCAACCCGACCTGGTCGTAGAGCTCCACCGCCTTGCGCCACTCGCCGAGCTGCTCGTACAGGTTCGCCGCCCGCCGCAGGTCGTTGCGCTCGACGGCGACCGCCGCCGCGCCCAGCAGGTCCTTCGCCTGCACGAGGAGCTGGAAGGCGACATCGAGCCGCCCCGCCTCGCGCGCGACCCGCGCCGCGCCCGCGACGTCACCGGCCGCCACCAGCGCGTCGATCCGACGCTGGCTCGCCGCCGAGGACGCGCCGGCCTGGGCCCGCCGCGCGCGCCGCCACGCCAGCACGCCGACCGCGGCGCCGCCGGCCACGGCCATCAGGAGCCACGGCAGGACCTCCATCATCCCGCCCCATCGTAGCGCACGCGCCGTCGCGTCCGCTGCGCGCCCGCGTCGCGGAACACCGGATCCGCGGTCAGCCTCGCCTTCGCCCTTCTTCGCGATGCTCGTACATCGGGCATCGAGGAGCGGGTAACCATGTTGGTCGCGGCCCGACGAGACGTGGATCGCGCGACACGGTCGCGCCGGCCGGCCGAGGGATGTGGCCGAAAGCGGGGTGGGTGCCCTCCCGGCTCCGCCGCTAGCAGCCCCCTGGGATCGATCCGACTCGCCGCGCCCTGAAAGGGCGAAAGGCGAGTCAGAGGAACGTCTTGGCGATGTTCATCAGCTCGACGTTGGCCGCGACCGACTTGCCGAACGCCTCGCGCTCGGCGGCCGACAGCTCGATCTCGTAGACCGCCTCGGCGCCCCTGCTGGTCAGCTTCACCGGCACGCCGACGAACGCCTCCTTCACGCCGAACTCGCCCTGCAGCTCGACCGAGCACGGCAGCACGCGGCCCTGGTTGCGGATGATCGACTCGACCATCAGGCAGGTGCCGGCGCCCGGCGCCAGCCACGCGCTGGTGCCGATGAGGCCGGTCAAGGTCGCGCCGCCCTTCTTCGTGCTCTCGACGACGCCCTGGAGCTGCTCGGCCGAGAGGAACTTCGAGACCGGCACGTTGCCGATCGTCGCGTTCGAGGTGATCGGCACCATGTCCTTGTCGGTGTGCGCCCCGAGGACGATCGCGTGGACGTCCTCGACCGACACGCCGGCCGCCAGCGCCAGGTAGGTGCGGAAGCGGGCGCTGTCGAGCACGCCGGCCGAGCCGATCACGCGCTCGCGCGGGAAGCCGGTGACCTGCTTGGCGACGAAGACCATCGCGTCGAGCGGGTTCGACACCACGACGAGCACCGCCTCGGGCGCGTGCTTCTTCACGTCGGCGCAGATGCCGCGGACGATGCCGGCATTGATGTTGATCAGCTCCTCGCGCGACTGGCCGGGCTTGCGCGGCACGCCGGCGGTCATCACGACGACGTCGGCGCCGGCCATCGCCTCGCTCTTGTCGGTGGCGACGAAGCTCGTGTTGTTGAAGCCCTCCCACGGGCCGCACTGGGTGAGGTCCAGCGCGCGGCCCTCGGCGGGTCCCGCCTTGATGTCGATGAGCACCAGGTCGCCCAGCTCCTTCACCGCCGCCCACTGGGCCACCGCCGCGCCGACGTTGCCGCCGGCTCCTACGATTGCGATCTTCGGACGCTTGATCATGCGCGGGTGATACAGCCGCCGCCTGCCTGCCGCAAGGAGAGCGGCCCACGCTGGGCGCCGCGGCGACGGCTCGGCGCGGTTGCGACGCCGCGGCGCGGGTGTTACGACCCGACCATGCGCACCCCGGCGATCGTGCTGGCCTCGCTCGTCCTCGCCGCTCCCGCGGCTCATGCGGGCCCGCGCGGGGGGGCTCTCCCGGCGCCGCCACCACCGCCGCCGCCCACGTTCGAGGCGCTCGCCGGCAACGCCGAGACGCTCACGCGCGCCGACCTGCTCGGCCTCGCGTGGGCGACCAGCGCGCCGTGCACCGACGGCGACGACGCCGAGCAGCGCCTGTGCCGCGCGGTCCGCGACCGCCGGCTGGCGACGGTGCGCGCCGGCACCTACCTCATCGACGGCGACAGCGGCGCGCTCGCGGTCAGCGAGTGGACGCCCGCCGACAAGCTGGTGACGATCAGCGTCGCCGGCTGCATGGCGTGCGTCGACCCGCCCGGCGACCTGTACGTCGTGTCGTCGGCGGCGGCGCCGACGTTCCAGGGCGCGGTCGCCTCCGGCGCCAACGTCTACACGACGTCGATCACGCTCGCCGACGCGGTCACCGCCAAGCGGTTCCGCGCGCGGGTGCCGGCCCTGCGCACGCAGTTCGTCGTCCGCGTGCCGGGGGCCGCCGGCGGGCTGTGGACGATCAACGACAAGCGCGGCCTCGCGCTCGACGTGCTCGCCGCCCGCGTCTACGACCCGTGCGACGGCAGCATCATCGTGTCGACCGTGCCGTCGGGCAACGCGCCGGCCGACGCCTCCACCTGCCCGGCGCAGGTCGAGACGACGCACACCGAGCGCCACCCCGACCAGGACCTGCCCGAGTCGCTGACGTCGAAGGAGATCCGCACCGCGCTGGCGCCGGTGGTCCAGGCCGCGGGCGACTGCTACGACGCCTACGGCGTGATGGGCAAGGCGAAGCTGACGTACACCGTCGCCGGCGACGGCTCGGTCACCGCGTACGAGCAGCAGGGCGACTTCGTCGACACGCCGACCGGCACGTGCATCGACAAGGCCGCGCGCGCGGTCACCTTCCCGCGGACGAAGAAGCGCAGCTTCACCTTCTCGTTCCCGGTGTCCGTCCAGTAGGTCCGTGACCGGCGAGCAAGGGCCCCGGCGAGCGCCGCGAGCGGTCGACCGTGACGCCGGGGACCTCCGCGGTCTCGTCGTGGGCCCGCGTTCTGGTTGCCTCTCGCCCATGCCGGCGTCGTGACGGGTAAACAAAGAAGAGTCCTCGCGATCATCGCGACGGATCGGACGTTCGAGCCGAGCCGCCACGGGACGACGCCGGTGTGGGTCGGCGCCTGCATCCACTGCCGGAGCCCGCTGACGATCGACGTCGACGGCAATCCGATCTCGGCGGCGACGATCGAGCACATCTGGCCGCAGCGGCACGGCGGCGGCAACGACCTCGACAACGTCGCGCTCGCGTGCGGGCGCTGCAACCGCGGCAAGGGCGGCCGCCACGACGTGCGCCACCGCGCCGATCCGCGGCTGCTCGAGATCGTCGAGGAGCTGCGCCGCCGCCGCCGCGAGCGCTGGCGCGAGCCGCCGGCCGAGCTGGCGCGCCACGTCGCGTGGGCGCTGGCGGCGGTGCCGGCCGTCGATGCGCCCGCCGCCGAGCCGGCGGAGCCGCCGCCC
>DASZXE010001155.1:0-4579 GCA_035546475.1 Kofleriaceae bacterium | reverse complement strand
CGGCGGAGGCGGCGGTGCATCGGGACGCCGCGGAGGCGGCGCGGCCGGCTCGTCGAGGTCCTCGAGGTCGCCGTCGAGGCCATCGAGCTCGTCGAGCGTCAGCTCCTCCTCGTGATCGGAGTGATCCGACACCGCCGTCATCGGCGGCTCGGTCGGCGGAGGCGGCGGCGGGATCACCGCGATCGGCGAGCTGACCGGCGCCGGCGACGCGACGCGGGGCGCGGCGATCGCCGGCTCGATCGCCGGCTCGATCGGCGCCGCCTCGATCGCCGCCCCGCCGTCACCAGCCTCGGTCGCCTCGCCCAGCTCCATCGCCTCGCCCACCTCCATCACCAGCTCCGGCTGGGCCTCCGGCTCGGGCACCGCCTGCGGCGCCGCCGGCACGAGCGGCACCGCCGACATCAGCACCTCGACGTCGTGCACCGGCGGCGGCGCGACGTCGGCCACCGGCACCGCCACCGTCGCGATGTCGGCGCCGAACGCGCCGCTGTCGACCGGGCTCGCAGGCTCGCGATCGAGCGAGACCTCGTCGAGCACGCTGGGCGCGCTCACCGCCCACGACGGCGGCGGCGGGGTCGTGATCCGCGCCCGCGAGCCGGCCGGCCCGAGCTCGACCGACGACTCGTCGACCGTCGCGTCCAGCTCCTCGCCGCCCGCCGCGCGCGTGTCGCCGCTCAGCTCCAGCTCGGCGACGTCCTGCGCGGCGCGCGCCCGCGCGATGATCTCCTCCGGCTCCATCGACTCGCGATCGGGCGGCCGGTAGCCCGCGTCGCTCCCGATCGACGCGGTGCGGTGACCGTCGCGGCCGTCCGCCGCGGACGTGCGGTCCCCGCCCCCTTCGTGCCCCCCTTCATGGGAGAGCGCCGCGTCCTCGTCACCCATGCGTCCGGGATCGCCGGATTCAGGAGGGAGCGCCACCAGGGCCCTAGATCACCATCGCCGGCGCGGGTACGTCAACGAAACCTGTCGACATTCCGATGTTTCGCGCCGCTCGTCGCGAACGCGCGCGCGCGCCCTCGCACCCGCACCGCACGAACCTCGCGGACGGGCTGCATGGACCGGCTTCACGACGCGATCGTCGCCGCGGACGCGCCCCGCGCCGGTTGACCCGCAACCCGCACCGCGCCTAGATGATGTCGTGTCGGCAGCCGATCTCCTCCCGCTCCAGCTCGGCGACGACGAGCTCACGCTGGCCGACATCGCCGCGGTCGCCCGCGGCGGCCGCAAGGTGGTGCTCGGCGCCCGCGCGCGCGCCGCGATGACGGCCAGCCGCGCGCTCATCGATCGCGTGGTCGCCGGCGGCGACGCCTCGCCGGCGGTCTACGGCGTCAACACCGGCTTCGGCGCGCTCGCCGAGGTCCGCATCTCGTCGGCGCAGGTGCGCGCGCTCCAGCGCAACCTGGTCCGCTCGCACGCCGCCGGTGTCGGCGAGCCGCTGCCGCGCGACGCGACCCGGGCGATGCTGCTCCTCCGCGCGCAGGTGCTCGCCACCGGCCGCTCCGGCGCGCGCCCCGAGGTGGCCGATCGCCTGTGCGCGATGCTCGACCACGGCCTCCACCCGATCGTGCCGCGCCGCGGCTCGGTCGGCGCCTCCGGCGACCTCGCGCCGCTCGCCCACCTGGCGCTGGGCCTGATCGGCGAGGGCGAGATCGAGCACGGCGGCGCGGTCCGCCCGGCCGCCGACGCGCTCGCCGCCGCCGGCCTCGCGCCGCTCGAGCTGCAGGCCAAGGAGGGCCTCACGCTGCTCAACGGCACGCAGCACATGACCGCGGTCGGCGCGCTCGCGATCCACGACGCGCGGGCGACCGCGCAGGTGGCCGACCTCGCCGGCGCGCTGTCGCTCGACGTCCTGAAGGGCACCGTGCGCGCGTTCGACGTCCGGGTCGCGGCCGCGCGTCCGCATCCCGGACAGCAGCGGGTCGCCGCCAACCTGCGCGCGCTGCTCGCCGACAGCGCGCTGGCGCTCTCGCACAAGGACTGCGGCAAGGTGCAGGACCCGTACTCGCTGCGCTGCATGCCGCAGGTCCACGGCGCCACCCGCGACACGCTCGAGCACGTCGCCGCCGTCCTCGAGCGCGAGGCCGGCTCGTCGACCGACAACCCGCTCGTCTTCGTCGACGCCACCGACGACGAGGGCGGCGAGATGATCTCCGGCGGCAACTTCCACGGCCAGCCGGTCGCGCTCGCCCTCGACTTCGCCGCGATCGCGATCGCCGAGCTCGCCAACATCAGCGAGCGCCGCGTCGAGCAGCTCGTCAACCCGCACCTGTCGAGCGGCCTGCCGCCGTTCCTCGCCGCCGACCCCGGCCTCTGCTCCGGCTTCATGATCGCGCAGGTGAGCGCCGCCGCGCTGGTCAGCGAGAACAAGATCCTCTGCCACCCGGCGTCGGTCGACTCGATCCCGTCGTCGGCCGGCCGCGAGGACCACGTCTCCATGGGAGCCCATGCAGCGCTCAAGCTGGCGCAGGTGCACGACCAGGTGCGCACGGTGCTGGCGATCGAGCTGCTGTGCGCGGCGCAGGGCCTCGACCTCCGGCGGCCGCTGACCAGCACGCGCCCGCTCGAGGCGGTCCACGCGGCGATCCGCGCGCGGGTGCCGGCGATGATGGTCGACCGCCCGCTCGCGCCCGACATCGCGACCGTCCGCGCGCTCATCGACGACGGCACGCTGCTGGCCGCCGCGCGCGCGGCCGGCGTCGTCCTCGACTGACCGTCATCCCCGGCCGCCATCCCGGCCACGCCTGGAGCCAGCATGAGCGAGATCGTCCGCGCCCCCCGAGGAACCGAGCTGTCGTGCAAGGGCTGGCCGCAGGAGGCCGCCCTGCGCATGCTGATGAACAACCTCGACCCCGACGTCGCCGAGCGGCCGGCCGACCTCGTCGTCTACGGCGGGCTCGGCAAGGCGGCGCGGTCGTGGGACGACTACCACGTCATCGTCCGCGAGCTGCGCCGGCTCGGCGACGACGAGACCTTGCTCGTGCAGTCGGGGCGCGCGGTCGGCGTCTGGCGCACGCACGAGGACGCGCCACGCGTGCTGCTCGCCAACTCCAACCTCGTCGGCCGGTGGGCGACCTGGGAGCACTTCCGCGAGCTCGACGCGAAGGGCCTCATGATGTACGGCCAGATGACCGCGGGGTCGTGGATCTACATCGGCACCCAGGGGATCCTGCAGGGGACGTACGAGACGTTCGCGGCGGCGGCGCGCGAGCACTGGGGCGCGGGCGCCGACCTGCGCGGGCGCCGGGTGCTGACCGCCGGGCTCGGCGGCATGGGCGGCGCGCAGCCGCTGGCGGTGACGATGGCCGGCGGCGTCTGCCTCGCGATCGAGATCGATCCGGCGCGGGTGCAGCGCCGGCTCGACACCCGCTACCTCGACGAGCTGGCGCCGTCGCTCGACGAGGGGCTCTCGCGCGCGGCGGCGTCCGCGGCGCGCGGCGAGGCGCGATCGATCGCGGTGGTCGCCAACGCGGCCGACGTCTACGCCGAGCTCGCGCGGCGCGGCGAGACGTTCGACCTCGTCACCGATCAGACGTCGGCGCACGATCCGCTGAACGGCTACGTCCCGCAGGGGCTGACGCTGGCGGAGGCGGCGGCCCTGCGGGCGAGCGCGCCCGAGGAGTACATCGCGCGGGCGCGGGCGTCGATGGCGGTGCAGGTCGAGGCGATGCTCGCGATGCTGGCGAAGGGCGCGCACGTCTTCGACTACGGCAACAACCTGCGCGCCGAGGCCGAGCTCGGCGGCGCCCGGGGCGCGTTCGGCTACCCCGGCTTCGTGCCAGCGTACATCCGGCCGCAGTTCTGCCTCGGCCGCGGGCCGTTCCGGTGGGCGGCTTTGTCCGGCGATCCGGACGACATCCGCGTCACCGACGAGGCGGTGCTCGACGAGATCGGCGACAGCCACGGCCTCGCCCGCTGGCTGCGGCTGGCGCGCGAGCGGGTGGCGTTCCAGGGCCTGCCCGCGCGCATCTGCTGGCTCGGCTACGGCGAGCGCGACCGGGTCGGCCTGCGCTTCAACGAGCTGGTGCGGACCGGCAAGGTGAAGGCGCCGATCGTGATCGGCCGCGATCACCTCGACGCGGGGTCGGTCGCGTCGCCGAACCGCGAGACCGAGGCGATGAAGGACGGCAGCGACGCCGTCGCCGACTGGGCGATCCTGAACGCGCTGGTCAACACCGCGGCGGGGGCGACCTGGGTGTCGTTCCACCACGGCGGCGGCGTCGGCATGGGCTACTCGCTGCACGCGGGCATGGTCGTGGTCGCCGACGGCAGCGCGCGGGCCGAGCGCTGCCTGGCGCGCGTGCTGCGCAGCGATCCGGGCATGGGCATCCTCCGCCACGCGGATGCCGGCTACGACGAGGCGATCGACGCGGCCGATCGGCTGGGCGTGCGCATCCCGCGGCGGGATCGCGAGGGGCTGTGACGGCCGGCGCCGCCGAGGCCGCCGGCGCGGTGGCCTACGCGCACGCGCGGGTGATGACCGCCGCGGGCGGCGGCGCGGATCCGCTGGCGATCGTCGCCGACGGCGCGGTGCTGGTCGCCGGCGGACGCGTCGCCTGGGTCGGCCCGGCGGCGGACCTCG
>DASZXE010001154.1:0-1531 GCA_035546475.1 Kofleriaceae bacterium | reverse complement strand
AGCCGCCGCCACCGGCGCCGCCGCCACCACGACGGCCACCTCCGCCGCTGCGTTCGCCGCCGCCACCGCCGCCGCCGCCGGCGCCGCCGCGCGCGGGCTCGATGCGCCAGACGTCGAGGCTGTTGAAGTACTTCACCTCGCCGCGCGGGCTCTTCCACTCGCGCCCGCGCAGGCTGAACTCGAGGCGCACCTCGTCGCCGACCTGGAAGCTGTCGAGCTGCCCGACGCGGTCGCCCGTCAACTGGAACTGCACCAGTTGCGGATACTTCGGGTTGTCCGCGAGCGACAGCACGAACTCGCGCTTCGTGAAGCGATCCGACACCTGCGCGGTGTCGAAGATCGCGTGGAGCTTGCCAGTGACTTCGAGCGCCATGACGGCCGCAGCATAGGCCGACCGAGCCGACCGCGTCGACGACTCACGCCGCCGACGCGATCGATTCCATCACCGCCATCACGCCCGCCATCGCGCCCGCCCTCACGCCCGCCGTCGCGCCCGCCCTCGCGCCACCGCGGCCCGCGCCGGCCGCGCGCGTCTTGCTACTTGACGCAGCAAGCGTAGCCGTAGCCGGTGTTGAGCGACGGGTTGTCCGGCACGTTGCCCACCGCGATCGACACGTTGCCGCTGTCGTTGTCGGAGTGCGAGTTGCTCCACATGTTGCTGTTCACCGCGCCGAACGTGCGCAGCACCGCGAGCTGCGAGTCGGAGCACAGGTCGGCGCCCGCCTGCGCGCACGCCTGCGCCGCCGCCAGGAAGCCGGTGTCCTGCGCCCCGTGGATCGTCGGCGCGCACACGCCGCCGACGCGGTTCACCGGGCAGCTCCCGTCGGCCGGCGCCTGCGACGCACAGCACGCGAAGCCGAACTGATGGCTCGGGTGCGGGTCGTCGGGCGTGCCGCCGTTGATGAGGCTGTACTGGCTGCCGTCGTTGTCGGAGTGCGAGTTCGTCCACGTCGTCGTCGTCAGCCGCGTCGCCGCCCGCAGCACCGCCGCCTGCGAGTCGGAGCAGAGGTCGGCGTTCAGCGCCTGGCACTGCGCGACCGCGCCCATCCAGTACGTGTCGGGGAGGTCGTGGATGAGCACGACCGGCACCCCCTGGATCGACTCGCCGGGCACGCGCGGGTTGCGCGGCGTGGTGCCGCCGCAGCACGCGAAGCCGTAGCTCGAGTTCGCGCCGTGATCGTCGCCGGTGCCGCCGTTGGCGCCCGGCCAGTTGTTGACGTCGTTGTCGGCGAACGACGCCGTCCAGTGGGTCGACGACAGCATCGTCGACGCCAGGTAGACGTTCTGCCAGTTGCCGACCGCGAGCGGCCACGACTGGCTGTCGGTGCAGAGGTCGCCGCCCTTGACGGAGCAGGTGATGGCCGCCAGCGCGAACGATGTCTGGTTGCGGTTGTCGTGGTAGAGCACGCACACGCCGTTGACGCGCGAGCCGGGGCAGCCCGCGTCGGCGCGGCCGCGCGGACCCGCGACCCCCGCCGTGCCGGCCGGACCCGCCGGACCCGCCGGACCCGCCGCGCCGGTCGGGCCGACC
>DASZXE010001153.1:0-3529 GCA_035546475.1 Kofleriaceae bacterium | reverse complement strand
GTCTGCAGGCGCACGCGATCGCGCCCGACCAGCCGCAGGCGGTGGCCGCGCCGCGCGAGCTCGCCGGCGACCAGCCCGCCGGTCGTGCCGCTCGCCCCGTAGATCGCGATCGTCGCCGGCCCCGCGCCCGCGGCGGTCACGCTCACGGCACCTCGATGCGCAGGCTCAGCGTCGCCAGCGGGCTCCACCGCCGGTAGGTGCCGGCCGCGGTCGGCAGGCCGTAGCCGTCGCGCACCGTCGCGCACGCCGGCAGGTCGCGGTCGTACCCGCTGTCGACGCAGGCGACCCGCGCCAGCGGATCGTACGCGCTCGTGCCGGTGTCGACCGCCGGCTGGTAGCGCACCTGGGTGCCGAGCTGCACGACCCAGCGCTCGCGCAGGCGGAGCTGCAGGCCGATCGACGCCGACAGCTCGGCCCCCCACGGCGAGGTCGCCGACAGCGCCGCGTCGTCGGTGGCGCCGCTGTCGGCGCCGAGCCACGCGCCGAACCGCACGACCCGCCCGTCGTCGACCTGCTCGAGCCCGCCCCACGCGGCGTACGAGTCCTCGAGCGCGCGCGGCCGCGGGTACCACTCGGGCACGTCGCCGCGCACGAGGTCGCCGCCGAGCGTGTGCAGCCCGTAGACGCCGATGCGGTCGAGCCGGCGCAGGCGCACCTCGCCGATCGCGTCCCAGCCGCGCATCACGCGGCCGCGCACGCCGATCCGCCACACGACCGGCAGCCGCAAGGTCACGCTGGCCTGGCCGCTGTGCACGGCGCCGCCGTCGCGCGGCGCGGCGGTCACGTCGACGGTACCCGGCATGGTCAGGCGGCCGAGCTGCCACGGCCGCTCGGTCGACGCCGCCACCCACAGATCCTTCGTCACCTCCATCATCGCCCCGACCGAGTACATGAGGTTGTCGGTCGACAGGATGCTGT
Organism: Kofleriaceae bacterium; assembly: GCA_035546475.1. Lineage (GTDB taxonomy): Bacteria > Myxococcota_A > Polyangia > Haliangiales > Haliangiaceae > UBA2376. The sequence continues at coordinate 2,611 of DASZXE010001153.1, read as the reverse complement.
CGGGCTCGACGTCGACCGACCAGCTCTCGCGCGCGGCCGGGTTCTCGAAGCCGCAGGCCGCGCCGCCGCAGTCGCTGCCGATGCCGCGCGCCGGATCGCTGCCGGCCTCGAGCGCGGTGTCGCGCGCGAACGCGAGGTGCTCGCGGCGGCCGGTCAGCGTGCCCGACAGCGCCACGTAGACGCGGTTGACCGGCTGGAAGCCGAACGCGATCGTCACCCAGTCGATCCGCCGCGAGCGATCGGCCTGGCCCTGGTAGGCGGTGGCGTCGCGGTCGATCGTCGCCTCGTCGGGGTGCCAGCGGAAGCCGGCGGCGATCACGTTGTGACCGCGGCCGCCGACCTTGGCGACCGCCGCGCCGCCGCCGCCGGAGACGACCGAGTCGGAGACCGACGGCCCGGCGCGGGTGGCGCCCGACGGATCGATCAGCGTGCGGTCGATGCCGAGGCGGTCGAGCCGCGCGCTGCCGTGGAGGAACAGGTGCAGCCCGTCGGGCAACCGCATGAGCGCCGACGGGTTGGCGGTCAGGTTGGCGGGCGTCGGCGCGGTCGAGCCGCCGAAGACGGTGCCGTCGAGCTCGTCGTCGCCGCCCGGCGAGGCGTCCGCCGCCCGGATCGCGCCGGCGCCGGCCAGGGCGAGCTGGCCGGCGAGCCCGAGGACGGTCAGCCAGGCCGCGCGCACGCCGGCACGGTAGCACGCCGTCGCCGGGCTCACGTTTGACGGCGATCGCGCCGGACCCTATCCTCAGGATCGGTGTCGCCTCGCGTCCTGGTCCGGTGGTCCCTCTGCTCGGCGATGGTGATGCTGATGGTGACGCTGGCGCTGGTGGCGGCCGGCTGCGAGAAGCCGACCCACGACAACATCGACCGGTGGATGAAGACCGAGAAGGGGACCGACAAGCTCCGCAAGGCGCTGTCGTCGACCAGCCTCGACCCCGACCTGTCGGCGCACGCCGCCGAGAACCTGCTGCGGATCGGCCACGGGGACGACGTCCGCAAGCGGCTCGGCGACCTGCCGGCGAGCCGCCGCACCGCGGTCGTCGCCAGGCTCGCCCCGCGGCTGTGGAACATGGCGCGCATCGAGAGCGAGATGGCGCAGCCGACCACCATGCAGAGCGGCGCGAAGGACCTCCTGTTCGACGCCCGCGGCTGGGCCGACCCGTCGACCAAGGCGACGATCGACGGCTACCTGACCGACTGGCTGACCGGCGGCTACTACGAGGGCCGCGCGATGGCGGGCCACTACCTGGGCGCGACGATCGTCCGCGCGCTCGGCCCGCCCGCCGGCGACAAGCTGGTCGCCCAGGTCAACCGGCTGATCGCGGCGCCCGAGGTCGACAACAAGCGGCGCAAGATCGGCTCGCAGCTCCTGCTCGGCCTGGCGGTCTCCGGCTCGCCCGACGCGGTCAAGCTCTTGCTCGAGCTGGCGGTCTCCGACCGCGGCGATCCGACGCTGTCGGAGCGCGCGCTCGACGCGCTCTACCGCGCCTACATCGAGTCGGACGGGTCGTACCCGATCCGCGATCCGGCGCCGCTCGTGCCCAACGTGCCGAAGCTGGTCGCGATCGCCGAGGACGATCGCCAGAACGCCGGGCCGGTCAACGACGCGGTCGCGCTCATCCGCGCGGTCGGGCCGCCGACCTGCCTGGCGCCGCTGCTCGGCCTCATCAACCACGCGCACCCCGATCCGCGCTTCCGCTGGGTCGGCGTCGACAGCGCGCTGCGCTGCGATCCGGTGGCCGGGCTGCCGGCGGTCGCGCTGTCCCTGTCGACGCACGGCCGCTATCCGCGCGAGGTGCTGGGCGGCGCGGTGTGGCAGAGCCTCGCGGCGATGACCGCGCGCAAGGACGAGATCGCGGCGGCCGCCCGCGCGATGCTCGGCAACCGGAGCTGGGTCGCCCGCTGGATCGCCATCGAGACGCTCGGGCTGATCGGGACCCGCGCGGACGCCGACCTGGTCGCCCGGCTCGCGCACGATCGGGCGCGGCTCGACGGCTACTGGGACGAGGGCGCGCCGGCGGGTGCGCACAAGACCGATCCGACGCTGGGCGCGCGCGCCGCCGAGATCGCGGCCGCGCTCCGGGCCGGCACCCGGCCGAGCTGACAGCTCTGACCGAGTGCGGTCCCGCGGTCCTCCTCGGGCCCGATCGATCGACGAGAGGGTCGGCCGGCCGACGCTGTGACGGCCAGGCCGAGGTCGGCCCGGGATCGTCGGGGGGCGAGTCGGCGCCCGGTCGATCACGATCCTGGGCGGGCTTCGAGGCCGGGAGCTGAAAGGCCGTCGGTGTCGTCGACCTCCGTACAACTCTTCGGCAAAAGCGGGCAGGCTTTTCGAAGCCGTAGTATGCTGACCTTCACCCGCGGGAGTTCTCCGCGGTGCGCCGTCAACGGCATCACGTGCGAGCTCGCAGGAGCGATCGAGGATGGACCAGAGCAAGAAGACGATGCGCCACTTCTACTGCCGAGACGTCCTCTGGGAGACGTTCGAGCAGATGGCCAACGACTTCGATTGCTCGATCGACTACCTCATCAACGAGTCGATGCGGTACTACGCGCGGTCGAAGAACTATCCGTCGGCGGGCGCGCCGGCGGGGGCGCCGCAGGGCGGGCCGCA
>DASZXE010001152.1:0-4421 GCA_035546475.1 Kofleriaceae bacterium | reverse complement strand
GCGGCGCCGGCGCCGCCGGCGGCTGCCACAGCGGCGCCAGCCCGAACGCGCGCCGCCCCGCCCGGCCGAGCGCCCAGCGGAGCTGGAACGCGGGCACCAGCCCGATCAGCTCGACGAGCAGCGCCATCGACACCAGCGCGCCGAGCGACGCCGCCTTGCCGAAGCCGCCGTACACGCCGGCCAGGTACGACGCGAAGTAGAGGACGATGATCATCGCGCCGATCATCCAGGCGAGCACGAGTGCGCCGCCGGCGACGGTCAGCCACCACGAGCGGCGCCACGCCATCAGGGTGCCGACCGTCATCGTCCACGCGCCGAGCGGCAGCAGCTCGAGCAGCGCGCTCGCCCAGGCGTGGCGGTTGACCGCCAGCCGCGTCGCGAAGACGAGGTAGCCGGTCGTCAGCAGCAGATCGAGGACGACGTAGATCCAGCGCCGCGGATCGCGGCGGCGCGCCGGATCGTCGACGACGATCCACGGCGACTCGCCGCGGAGCAGGAGCGGCGTCAAGGCCGCCGCCCACGCCGCCACCGGGATCGCGACGAACGCCCAGCGGATCCACGGATCGCGCGCCGGCAAGACGAGCACGAACGCGAGCGGCACCGCGAGCGAACCGATCGCGAGGATCGCCGCGACGAGCCAGCGCTGCCAGGACGGCCGCGCCACCGCGCGCGCCGGCGGGATCGGTAGAGCCATCGGCCGCTACCGTACCTCAACGGCCGGCGGCTCCGCGGCGCGGCGGCCGCCCGATCACCAGCGGACCGCCGGCGGAGCGGTCAGCGGAGCTTGTCGGCGGCGACGCCGGTCTGCGCCTCGAGCTTCTTCTGGCGGGCGCGCTCGGCTTCCTTCATCTGCTCGAGCTCGGCCCTCGCCTGGGCCTCACCGGCCTCGGCGCGGCGCTGCGCCTCGATCGCCGCCGCGAGGTCCTTGTTCAGCTTGGAGACCTGGTCCTTGCACGCGGCCGGCGGGGGCGGCGTCTTCGGGCCAGCCTCGACGCGCGAGCGCTCCATCGAGAGGGGCACGATGAGCGCAAGCGCGAGCGCGGAGGGCAACAGCAGCCGTCGAGCCATGGGTTCCGCTCCGAGTGGGACGGGGTGACCAATGTAACAGTCTGCTGACGGCGGTGCACGGCCGATCATTCACCGACGCGCCACCGGAGCGCGCCGGCGGCCCCGCGCGGGCGGTTCGCCCTTCCGCGGTGATCCGGCGGACCGGGTCGCCGCGCGGGCCGGCGCGTCAGTGCAGCTTCTCGATCATCGGGGCGCCGAGCTGGTCCTGCTGGCGCTTCAGCCGGGTGCGCTCGGCGCTGCTCATCTGATCGATCTGCGCCTGCATGCGGGCGATCTGCGCCTGCGCGTCGGCGAGCTGCGCGCGCGTGGAGGCGAGATCGTCCTTGCACGTCGTGGCCGGGGCCACCGGCGCGGTGGCGACCGCCGCCTTCGGGCCGGGGCCGGCCTCGGCCTGGCTGCGACCGTTCCAGGGCTGGGCCACCGACGCCACCGCGAGCACCGCTGCGAGGAAGGAGAGCATGAACCGTCTCGACATGATGACCACTCCACGCTGGTTGCAGTTCGTTGATCGAATGTAGCAACGGACGACGAGGCCCGCACCTGCGGAGCAACGTCGAAACCCCACGCGAACCCGACGGAGACCAGGGTATCCGGATCTCCGTCGCGGTGTGACCTCGCGCCACGACGGGCGCCACGGCGCGCGCGATCGTGCGACCGCGCGACGCCGCCCCGCGCGCGCGCGCGACGGTGAGCCGGCCCACCACCGGCGCAAGGAGTGCGTCGCCGATCGGCCGAGCCGGCCGGGCCGGCGCGCCGGCGGGCCCGCAGCCGTGCCCGACGTCGAACACCGGTGGGGTGGACGCGGCTCTCTGGTATCCTGGGTCCATGGATCCCCGGCCCGACGATCCCCAGCTCCCTGCCCTGCGTCGCGAGGTCGAGCGCCCGGGCGCCGGCGGCCACGGCCTGCTGCCGGTCGTGGTGCTCGCCGCCGCCATGATGTCGACGCTCGCCGCCGCCGCGCTCGCGATGACGGTGACGCCGCGCGGGCGGCATTGTCCGTACGCCGGACATCGCGCCGCGGCGAGCATGCCGGGCCTGAGCGGCGTGGAGGCGATGAGCGCGCCGCTGCCCGTCACCCGCGCCGCCGAGGCTGCCGCGTTCGCGCGGCCGGTGCCGCCGTCGGCGCGCACGACCGATCGCGCGTGGGCCGGCGCCGATCGGCCGTCGCCGTCGATGGGCGCGGCTCCCGCGGCGCTCGATCCGGCGTGCGCGCCGCGCGTCTACCACGGCAAGGGCGACGTCCAGGAGTGGACGTTCGAGACCTGCGCGCACGCGCCGATGCCGCGCCACTTCGTGCTCTCGCAGCCCTGACCGGCGCCCGGTCGCGGCGCGCGCGGCTCAGCAGGGCGGGCGCGGCGACGGATCCGCCGGCAGCGCCGACGGCAGGATCGTCCGCAGGTACGTGTACTCGTCGCCGCAGAACACGCCCGGCCCCTGCCCTTCGAGCTCGGCGCGCTCGGGGAACGGCCGGTCGCCGCCGGCGTCCATGAGGCGGTTCGGCTCGTCGCCGTCGTCGTGGAAGCCGTCGCCGTACGGGTTCGCCAGGCCGAGGCTGTGGCCGAGCTCGTGCGCCAGCGTGCCGCCGACCAGGTTGCCCATCACGAAGACGGCGCAGGCGAGCTGCGTGCGGCGGTCGGAGGCCGGGCAGTCGGCGCCGGTCACCGCCGGCAGCCCGCCGGTCACGTCCTTCGCGACCGCGATCGAGCCGCGATCGGGCCGGAACGGATCGAAGATCCGGTCGAACAGCGGGTCGGCGCCCGAGATCGACATGCCGATCGCCGGGTGCCTCGAGAAGCCCATGAGCGACTCGAGGAAGACGCCGCCGTAGCCGGCGAAGCCGTCCTGCTGCGTCATCGCGTTGACGCCGCCGAGCCGGTCGTAGAGCCGCATGTTGCCGACGTCCTTGCCCGGCGTGTTGTCGTAGCCGAACAGCCCCTCGCCGTTCGGATCGGGGCCCTGCAGCTCGACGGCCGAGTAGAGCGCGAAGTCGTCCGGCGGCTCGGTGCGGAATTCGATGTTGATCGCCGGGTAGGCGGCGCGGCAGACGTCGAGCACGCGGGCGCGGATCTGCGCGTCGACGGCGCGCAGCCCGAACAGCCGCAGGCTCTCGACGTACGACGGCCGGAAGTCGAGGTAGACGACCTGCTTCACCGGATCGATGCCGAGGGTGACCGCGCGCGCCGGGCCGACCACCTCCTGGCCCGCGTAGCGCACGATCGGCTGGATCGTGCCCTGGAACGTGCCGGTGACCGTCCGCAGGTCGATCGCCACGCCGAGCGCGTCGTCGGTGCTGAGGACGTAGCGCACCCGGTTGCCCGACTCGAACTCGGGGATGAGGAGCAGGTCGACCGGCGCCGGCTGCGGCGCGCCGGTGGCGGTGAAGGTGCCCTGCAGGCGGACCTCCGTCGACGCGCCGGCCTCGCCGCCGACGAAGCCGCCGCCGGTGATCTCGACGTACTCGCCGAGGCTGGCGCGCGGCGGCGACACCGCGAAGATCTGCGCGGTGACGACGTCGTAGTCGACGTCGATCGGGTCGGCGGCGACCGCGGGCCCGTCCGCGGGGCGGTTCTCGATCGCGACCGAGCCGGTGAAGCGGCCGGCGTGCACGCCGGTGATGGCGGGGACGAAGCGGAAGGTCGCGTGCTGGCGCGAGTACGGCTCGGCGGGCACCAGCGCCACCGTCTGCGCGGCGACCGGCGCGCAGGCGCCGCCGCCGGTCGGCTGGAAGCAGCCGGTGACCACCGCGACCGACTGGCCCTCGTCGCCGCCGAGCAGGAAGCCGTCGCCGGTGACGTCGATCGCGTCGTTGACGAAGATGACGCCGTTCGACTCGAGGGCGCCGACCGACGGCGTGAGCTGCGACGCGACGCCGAGGGTGACCGCCAGCGGCGCGCTGCGGTAGGTGCTTCCGTCGACGGCGGACACGACCTCGACGGTCGCGTCGCCGGCGAACGGCTCGACGGCGGCGCCGGCGCCGAGCTCCGCCATCACCGGGCCGTCGACGGCGGCGGTCAGGTGATCGTAGTCGACGAAGCGGGCCGGGATCGCGACGTCGACCGCGCGGCCGCCGAGCGTGCCGTGCAGCCGGAGGCTCGACGTGCCCCAGCTCTCGTCGACGAACGAGGCGCCGGTGACGGCGATCGTCGTGCCGGTGACGATCACGCCCGGATCGAGCTGCTCGACGGCGAGGCCGGCGAGGCCGATGTCGACGGGCTGCGGCGTCCCGCAGCCGGCGCACGCCGCGGCGCCGGCGCACGCGGCGGCCGCCAGCACGAACGCGAGGGCGGTGCGCGCGGCCATCACGGGAAGTCGATCGAGATGGAGTAGGCGTTCTCCGATCCCGCCCAGCCGTG
>DASZXE010001151.1:0-15028 GCA_035546475.1 Kofleriaceae bacterium | reverse complement strand
CGCGGCCCGCCGAGCTCGGCGTTGACGTCCTGCTTGCCGAGGCGCAGGCCGGCGTGCGCGCCGAACGCCTGATCGAGCCACAGCTCGCTCAGCTCGGTGAACGACGCCGCCTCCAGGTTCGACACCGGCGTGAGCGCGCCGAGGCCGTCGCTGACGCCCGAGCCGTGGGCGAGCTCGCCGGCGACGAAGATCTGGCCGCCCGGCCACCAGCCGAGCTGCTCGGTCGACAGCGTGAGCCAGAGGTTCAGGTTGCCGCGGTAGCGCAGCGCGCGCGCGCCGGTGACCCGCGCGAAGACCTCGGCGGTGTAGTCGGCGAGCAGCTCGACGCCGTGCGCCTCGAGCGACGGCCGCCGGCCCGCCCATTCGCCGGTGGCGTAGCGGGTGTGCGGCCACGCGGGGGGCGGCTCGGGGGCCGGATCGGCGGCCGCCGTGGTCGCGCGCAGGCCGACCGCGGCGATGACGAGCCACCGGAGCCCCACCGCCCGAGCATAAGCCGTCCCGCGGCGCGCCTCCGCGAGCACGCCGTTCGACGCCGCGCGTTGCGCGCCCGGCGGAACGCGAACGGTGACGAACCGGGCCACGAGCTTCGCGGCGGGCCCCGCGATCGCGCCGGCTGCGCAGCTCTTGCGTCGCGGTCGGCGTCCTGCGCGCAGGCTTTGCGGCGACGTGCCGCAGGGCGCGCACAAGCCTGCGAGATCCATGGCGAGTCAAGTCGTCGCAGCCTGGCACCGGACGTGAAAATGGGAGGCGCCATGCGCTGGATGCTCGCCGCCCTCGTCGTCGCGCTCGTCGCCTCTGCTGCCGCCGCGGCGCGCGCGGAGGTCGCCTCCCGGCCGGCCGCGACCGTCGCCGCGGTCGAGCCCGCGCGCCGGCTCGAGGCGTCGGCCCCCGGCATCGTGGTCGCCGACAACGAGCGCCCGCGCGGCTCGCGCCAGGTGCTGTTCGACCTGGCCGCCGGCGGCATCATCCTGGTCGGCCTGCGTCGCGTGGTGGTGTCGAAGGCGCGGCCCGCGCTGCTCGCGCGCCGGCCGATCTGACCTCCCCTCGTCCTCGCGGCTCGCCTGCTTCGGGAGGACGCAGCCCGTCGAGCAGGAGGTCGCGGCTCGCAGGGTCGGACCAGCGCGTCGACGCGCCGGCCGCCGGGTACCTCGTGGCCGCGACCTGCCGTAGGCTCGGGCATGACGACGCGCGAGGAGCTGGCCGCTCGATACCACGCGGTGCGCGACCGCACCGAGGCGCTGGCGGCGTGGCTGTCCGACGAGGACCAGCTCCTCCAGGCGTTCCCCGACGCGAGCCCGACCAAGTGGCACCGCGCGCACACGACCTGGTTCTTCGAGACGTTCGTGCTCGCGGATGACACGCCCGGGCGGGCGGCGCGCGACTACCTGTGGAACAGCTACTACGACGCGATCGGGGGGCGCCACCCGCGGCCCGCGCGCGGGCTGCTGTCCCGGCCGCCGGCGGCCGAGGTGACCGCGTACCGGCGGGCGATCGACGCGCGGGTCCACGCGCGGCTCGAGGCGGCGTCCGGCGCCGAGCTGGCGGCGCTGGCGCGCGTCGTCGCGCTCGGCTGTGCGCACGAGGAGCAGCACCAGGAGCTGATCCTGACCGACATCATGGCGGCGTTCGCGCGGTCGCCGGTCGATCCCCGCGTGCGGCCGGGACCACCGCCGGCGGCCACGGCGTCCACGGGACCCACGGCGTCCGCGAAGGCGTCGTCGGCGCCGACCTTCACCCGCTTCGACGGCGGCATCGTCGAGCTCGGCGTGCAGGCCGATCCGGCGCGGCTGGCCGCCTTCGCCTTCGACAACGAGGGCCCGCCGCACCGCGCGCTGCTCGCGCCGTTCGAGCTGGCCGATCGCCTGATCACCGCCGGCGAGGTGCGCGCGTTCGCCGACGCCGGCGGCTACCGCGAGCCGCGCCTGTGGCTGTCGGCGGGCGCCGCCTGGGCCGGGGCCGGCGACATCCGCGCGCCGGAGCACGTCCGGATCTCGGACGACGTGTGGCTCGGCTACTCGATCGACGGCTGGCGGCCCCTCGCCGACGACGAGCCGGCGGCCTTCCTCTCGCTCTACGAGGCCGACGCGATCGCCCGCTGGCTCGGCGGCCGCCTGCCGACCGAGCAGGAGTGGGAGCACGCCGCGCGCCTGCGCCACGGCACGGCGCCGTTCACCGACGGCAACCTGCTCGTCGATCCGGCGACGAGCGCGCTGCGGCCGCTGCCGGCCGCCGGCGGCGCTCCGGCCCAGCTCGCCGGCGACGTCTGGGAATGGACGTCGTCGGCCTACGCGCCGTACCCCGGCTACCGCCCCGACGCCGGCGCGCTCGGCGAGTACAACGGCAAGTTCATGATCAACCAGTACGTGCTGCGCGGCGGCTCGGCGTACACGCCGGCCGGCCACGCGCGCGCGACCTACCGCAACTTCTGGCCGGCCGACACGCGCTTCCAGCTCACCGGCGCCCGCGTCGCGCGCGACGTCGCCCCGTAGCTCAGGCGCGCAGCGCGCGCTCGAGGAACGTCGTCAGCGCGGTGCGCAGCGTGAACGACGCGATCGGCCGCAACGCGCGCGACCGGCCGAGCGCGTAGCCGAGCAGGCCGGCGGCGCCGATCCAGATCCACGGGTTGCGGAGCTGGCCGGGCCCGCTCAGCTTCTTCGCCAGCGCGTCGAGCTCGCGGCCGATGCCGGTCGCCGCCGGCCCGAGCGCCTGCTCGGCCCACGCGGCGAGGCTGTCGCGCAGCGACGCCTCGTGCAGGTCGTGGCCGCCCGCCGACGACGGATCGAGCCCGGTCGTCGTGTGCGCGTGGTCGCCGACCTCGCCCTCGGCCCGCCGGGCGTTCGCCTCCTCCTCGGTCAGCGGCTTGCTCTGGCCGATGCTCCACGCATCGGTGTAGGTGGCGGTGCCCATGGCTAGCTCCTGCCCGCGCTGGCGGCCCGGAGGCGGCCGACGACGTAGCCGATCCCGAGCGCGATGCCCATCGCCGCCATCGGGCGCTGCTGCAGGCCGCGCGAGATCGAGCGGAGGAGCTCCTGCGCGCGCTCGCGCAGCGTGAGCGGTTCGTCCTCGAGCGGCAGCGCGGGGCTGCCCTCGTCGTCGAGGACCATGTGGGCGTAGGCTTCGCCCTTCACCCGGCTCTCGGCGCCGGGCCGGTTGTCGGCGGAGGTGACGTTCGGCGTGGTCAACATGGTGGCTCCTGGTCAGTGGATGAACGGATCGTCGGCTGCGCTCGGGGACGGCGGCGGCGGCGGCGGCGACGTCGCCCACTCCAGCATGGCCTGGTCGCCGGGGCGGTCGAGGTGGACCTTGTCGTCGACCCACGTCACCCAGCTCGTCGGGATGTAGTGATGGACCCCGCGGGCGTCCTTCGCGAGCTTGATGGTGTGATCCCCCTCGAGGTGATCGACGACGCCGAGCTGGCCGCTCTTCGAGCACACGACGGGCATGTGAGGTCGGATCTGCGCGCTGTCCATGCGGGCGAGCGCTTGCAACCGAGAGGCCGGCGACCAACTGCCCGTGATCGCGCGATCAGGCGTGAGCGGGAACGGGCCCGGTGTGCGCGAGCGCGCGGTCGACGGCGGCCGCCAGCGCCGCGCCGAAACCGAGCGCCGCGATCAGCCGCAGCGCGCGGCTGCGACCCATCGCGTAGCCGAGCACCGCGGCGGCGGCGAGGCGCGCCCACGGCCGCGAGAACCACGGCGCGACGTCGACGTCGATCGCGATCATCGCGTAGCGCTGGCGCTCCGCGGCGCGCTGCAGCTCGCGCTCGACGCGCGCGAGCGCCACGAGATCGTCGATCAGCGGCCGGTCCTCGTCGAGCACCGGCACGATCTCGGTCTCGAGCTCCTCGATCACGATCAGCTCGGGCTGGGTGTCGGCGCCGGTGGGTGACTGCTGGGGGGACCGGGCGAGGGGAGGGGTCGTCATGGGAGGCTCCTGCGGTGCCGGGGAGGACGGCGCCGCGCTCTAGTGACCGTTGGTGGGTGAGGTCCTGGCCTTCGCCTCGGCGGCGCGCAGCTCGGGACCCTCGGGACCCTCGACGGCGATCGCCGCCGAGCGGGCGGCCGCGCCGACGCGGCCGTGATCGACGAAGTCGCGGACTTCCTCGTTGTAATGACGGGCGGCGGTGCGGTTGCCCTCGCCCTGGTTCTCGCCCCAGCCCTCGGCGGGCGCGCTCGGCGCCTCGGCCTGCGCCGTCTTGCCGCGCCACAGCCTCGGCCACTGCCCGCGGACGCCGCGCACGAGCAGCGCCGCGCCCACCACGGCGAGGCCGCCGCCGAGCAACGGACGGTGCGGCCGCCGCGCGGCGAGGGTCGCGCCGATGCCGACACCGGCGGCGCCGAGCGCGGCGATGACGTAACGGACGACGCTCGACTCGTCGAGCTCCTGCGGTTCGTAGGCGGGCTGGTCGGTGCGGGCGGTCTCCATGGGTTCCTCCGGGGCGTGGGGGGACTGGGTCGTGATCGACCTGAATGCAAGGGGTGAACCGCCGATGTCGGCGCCGGTGCGTGGACCGTCGACGTCCATCGTGACGCGCGCGCGCGCTGGGGCGCCGTCGCACATGCCGCGGATCGCGAGCGCCCGCCTGACGCGTGGCAGCACGTGCTGTGCGTGCGCGCTCACGCGCCAGGGTTGACGCGCGTTCTGCAGCCCGCGTCCCGGCGCTCTGTCCGGAAGTCGGACGCAACTGCCCGGAGCCACGCGCCGGCGCCGCGCGATCGCGCTTGGCGCGGTCGCTGCAATGACTCCCGTCAGGAGAGATGCCATGAGCGACGAAGACGATCGGGGCTATCTGCTGTACGACGCCGAGCGCGCCGAGGAGACGCCTTTCGAGGCCGAGCAGCGCCGCGGACGCGAGCGGATGCTGGGCATCTGGCGCACCGCGGTGAACTGCATCATGGAGGCGCAGGCGCGGGAGACCGCGGCCCGCGGCGCCGACGAGCAGGCGGGCGGCGAGCCGGAGGCCGACGACGCCGCCGCCGATGATGACGACGCGCTCGCGGCGCCGGTGGCGAACTGGGTGTTCCCCGCCAGGACCGCCGGCGCCGGCAACTGAGCCGGGGCGCGCTGTCGCCCGAGGCCGGCCCGCAGGTCAGTGCGAGCCGCCGTACGTGTAGCGCAGGAAGACGCGGCCCTCGACGCCCTGCAGCGACGCGAAGGTCGGCATCGTCCAGTAGCTCGCGGCGAGCCCGAACGCGTAGTGGCGGTTCTGGAGCTGGTACTCGAGGCCGCCGCCCGCCGACAGCGCGAGCGACGCGCGCTCGCCGGGGTCGAGGATGTTCACCTTGGCGAGGATGTTCGACGACATGTACGCGCCGCCGACGCCGCCGTCGGCGAACAGGGCCAGCGGACCCGCGCGCACGCCGAGCCGCACGTCGGCGCGGCCCTGGTAGAGCTGGAACCACTCGCCCTCGGGTGGCGGAGGCACCGTCGCCTCGTGGCTCGACGCGTCGGCCGCGATGCCGACCGATGCCCACGACGTGAGGTCGTAGCCGAGCCGCAGCGCGAGCACCGGGCCGGTCGCCGCCGCGTGGTGCGCGTCGCCGAGCATGCCGAGCGCGCCGAGGCCGGCCTCGGCGTAGAAGCCGCGCGACGCCGGCCGCGCGGTGGCCACCGCGGGGAGCGCCGCGAGGACGAGGGCGAAGGAGAGCGCGGTACGAATCACGGGAGGCTATCAGATCCGCGTGCGGCCCTCGGGGACCGCGAAGGCTCACGGTTCCGCTTTCGATCGATCGCCGCGGACGGAGCCGCGGGCCCGAGGTCGCGCGCGGGCGTCACGGCATCGGCGGCGGTGGAGGCGCGTAGTCGGCGGGGGCGAACGGGGTCAGCTCGTCGGCCGGCGCGTCGGCGAGGTCGGGGTGGACGATGCCGCGGTGGTCGCGCAGGCGCACGGTCCACTCGAGCACCATGTGCTGGTCGGCGGCGAACGTGACGTCGAGGCGGACGAGCCCGGCGAGGTCGGCGATCGGCATCGCCACGCCCTCCGGCAGGATCGTCACCGACGGATCGTCCTCGTTGTGGGTGAGGATCGCCGCGAACGGGTTCACGCCGCCGCGCGTGATCTGCTCGACGTCGATCGCCGCCTCGTGGAGCTGGTCCTCGCGGAAGACGCCGTTCACGACCGCGCTGGCGCCGACGTCGATCGGGATGTTGCCGGCGAGCGGCGGCGGCTCCTGGTCCTCGCGCGGGTTGACGACGAACGCGATCGGCACGTAGGCGTTCAGCTCGTTGGCGCCGGTCAGCGAGATGCGCGCCTGGCCCGGGTTGCCGCTCAGGTTCTTGACCGTCCACTCGATCTCGAGGTCGAGGTCGCCGAGCTTCACGTACGGCACCGCGGCGCCGAGCTGCGCCGACAGCGAGTCGCGCGCCATCCGGTCGGCGTTCGACTCGAGCTCGATCGGCAAGGTCACCGACATCGTCCCGGTGTTCGCGTCCATCGCCCCGGTGTCGACCTCGATCGGCGCCGGCGCCGACAGGTACTGCGGATCGCTGCCGCAGGCGGCCACCGGCAGCGCACCGGCGGCGGCGGCGACGAGCATGACGAGGCGCTGGCGCATGAGGACCTCCACCGTCGGGGCCGCTACCCCTGCGAGAAGATGAACGGGTAGTTGACGAAGCCGCCGCCCTTGGCCGGGAACTTCAGCCGCTGGATCTGGCGGGTGACGCAGTCCTCGACCTCGGCGTTGTGCAGCGTGCTCTTGCCGCCGTCGGCCTTCGCGCGCGTCACGTCGCCGCCGGCCGAGATCGTGAAGCTGATGACGAGCTTGCCGCCGAGCCCCGCCGAGTGGTCGAGCTCGCGCTGGTAGCAGGTCTTGATGAGGCCCGAGCGCGACTTCACGACCCGATCGATCTCCTCCTTGGTGAGCCCGCCGAAGTCGCCCTCGGCGTTGCCGGTCGCGACCAGGCCGGTCTCCTTGAGGCCGCCGCTGCCGTGGCCGCTGTGTCCGGACGCCGGACGGGTCTCGCCGGGATCGATCTTGCCGTGCGAGACCTGATCGGCCTCGAGCGCGCCGCCGGCGCCGGGCCCGTCGCCCGTCGAGCCGCGGGTGTTGCCGGTGCCGCCCTGGTCGTCGCCGAAGCCGGTGCCGGTGCCGTGGCCCTGGCCGAGGCCGCCGCGCTGGCGCGGCCCGGGCAGCCCGGTGTAGCGGCTGAGGTCGGTGCGGACGTCCATCGAGATGACGTTGTCGAGCACCGCGCGGTTCTTGTCCTGCATGAAGAGCACCTTGGGCGCGGTCGGCGCGAGCGCCTTCGTGTCGAGCGCGTCGGGATCGCGGGCGCGCGGCAGGTCGCCCTGGCCGCCGGCCTTGCCCTCGCGGCCCTTGGTCGCCGACGCGACCTTCAGCACCTTGCCGTGGTCGGCCGCCGGGCTCGCCATCACCGCGGCCTTCGGCGGCTCGGGAGGCGGCGGCAGGTCCTTCATCCGGTTGATGAGGAAGCGGCCGGTCAGCTCGGCCTCGCTCGGGTACGAGATGTCGTCGAGGTCGTCGTCGAACTGGTAGGTCACCGCGAGCATCACGGTGTGCAGCAGGAGCGAGAAGGCGAGCGCGGGCAGCAGCAGCTCGAGCTGCGGCCGGCGCTTCGCGAGCGGCGCGTCGGCGAGCACGAACTGGAAGAAGAGCTGGTAGTTCCCCTCGGGATCGAGGTCGACGACGCCCCAGTCGCGGCTGCCGATCGCGGTGGCGCGGAACGCGCTCGCGCCGCTCGCCTCGGCGTCCTCGGTGGCGCCGACGCCGCCCTCGCCGCCGCGCCGCACGAAGTCGGCGACCTCGCGCTCGCGGCCCTCGACGGAGATGGTGCCGCGCATGCGCGCGCCGAGCGTGAGCAGGTAGCCGCGGTTGCCGGGCCGGATGATCGCGAAGTCGGCGGGCAGGTCGAGGTCGGGGACGGCGAACTTGAAGCCGGGCGACTCGCGATGGATCGAGTGGATCCAGACCGGCACGATGATCGCCGCCCACACCAGCGCCCACAGGAGCTGGATCAGCGTGCCGAAGCGGAAGGCGAGCACGCCGGTCGCCGCCGCGCCCGCGACGTACGGCAGCGCGCGCACGACCGCGCTCCACACGCGCGCGCTCGTGATGCGGCCGGCGCCGGGCGCCTCGAGCATGATCGGCTCGGGCACGTGCGAGACGCGATCGGCCATCACCTCGCCCTGCCAGACGAGGGCGGTGCGCAGGCAGACGGTCGGCGCCGCGGCAGGCGCGGCGGCCGACGCGACCGGCGACACCAGCGGGACGGGGCCGGAGGCGACCGCGGCCGTCACAGGTTGTTCTCGTCGATCGACCGCACCATCGCCGGGATGAACGAGCGCCGCTCGAGAGAGGCGCGCTCGAGCTCCTCGCTCGCGCGGTCGAGGAAGTAGAGGAGCTGCGGGGTGCGGAGGCGTCCCGCGAGGTCGAGGCCGGTGAAGTCGAACACCTTGGGCTTCCCCTTGATCCCGGCCGCCTTGGCCGCGGCGTCATCGCCTTCGACCTTGTCGCCGGCGCCGGCCTTGGGTCCCGCCGCCGCTGTACCTGAACCCGTGCCCGTGCCCGTGCCCGTGCCCGGAGCCGGCTTGTGCGGCTGGGCCTGCGCGACGCCCGGCGCCGCCGCGGCGACGATCGCGAGCGCCGCCGCCGCCGCCGCCGCGACGACCGCGCCCCACATCGACGCACGTCCGCCGTGGGGGCGCGCGGCCCCGTGCGTCGGCGTCCGGGGGGGCTCGACCCCGCTCTCTGCCCTGCGCGGATGCGATCGGTCGTCGGTCACGGGCGCAGCTCCTTCTGTTTCTGCTCGGCGGCCAGACGCTTCGGGTGCGCCGTCCCTGCGTCCTGCAGGAACCGCTCCAGGTACGTCTTGGCCGTCGCGTTGTCGTCGAGGAAGTCCTCCTCGAGGATCGTCAGGTTCCACAGGGCGTCGCCGCGCGGGCGCGACCGGCGCGGCGCCTTGTCGACGACGAGCTGCCAGGCCTTCCTGGCCCCGTCGAAGTCCTTCTGCCCGCGCAGCGCGAGGCCGAGCGCGACCTGCGCCTCCCAGTCGTCGGGCCGCTTGGCGACCACCTGCGAGAGCTCGGTCGCGGCGCGCGCGTAGTCGCCGGCGTCGAGCAGCACCGACGCCTTGTTGAAGCGCGCGTCGAGGTAGCCGGGGTCGAGCGCGGTCGCGCGGTCGAAGCGCTCGAACGCCTCCTGCGAGTTGCCCTGGCGCTGGGCGAGCAGCGCCATCGCGTTCATCGTCGCCGGGTTCTTGCCGTCGAGGTCGGCCGCCTTGCGCAGCACGAGGTCGGCGAGGTCCTCGCGGTCCTGCGCCAGGTAGACCAGGCCGAGCTCGGTGTAGACGCCGGCGCTCGGGCCGTCGCGGCGGAGCGTGTCGCGGAGGACGTCGACGGCGGCGTCGTAGTCGCCGCTCGTGCGCAGGAGCGACGCCTCGCGGGCGGCGGCGTCCTTGCGCAGCGGATCGTCGGGCAGGGCGTCGGCGAGGATCGCCTGGTAGTCGGCGCGCGCCTCCTTGGTGTGGCCGGCGCGGCGGTGCGCCTCGGCCCGCGCGAGCCGCGACGGCGTGTGGCCGGGGGCGAGCGCGATCGCCTTGTCGAACGCGGCGATCGCGCCGTCGTCGTCGCCGGCCCGCGCGTCGAGCACGCCGAGGTCGTGCCACGCCTCCCACAGCTTGTCGTCCTGGCGCAGCGCCTCCTGGAAGCGCTCGCGCGCGGTCTCGACCGACTCGGGGCCGCCGAGCCGCAGCGCGCGCACCGCGGCCTCGAACTGGCGGCGAGCCTCCGGCTTGACCGGATCGGCCGGGGCAGCGGGCAGGCTGCTGCCGGCGCCGCCGGTCGGCGTGGTGGTGCCGACCTTGCGCGCGGGCGCGCCGCACGCGGCCGCGAGCGCGAGCGCGACGGCGAGCGCGACGGCGAGCGCGAACCGACCCGTCATCGGTCGATCCCCTCGAGCAGCTCGTCGTCGAGCGGCCGGTCGCCGACCCGCTCGTCGCCGCGCGACTCGTTCTCCGGCGGGTAGTGGCTCGCGTCGAGCCGCCCGAGCGCCTCGCGGATCTTCTTGGTGTAGGCGTCGTACACCTGCATGTCGATCGCCTTCTTGTAGCCGGTCGCGAACAGGTCGATCGACTTCTCCTCGATGTCGATCACGTAGCTGTCGAGCGCGTCGCGGTACGCCTGCGCGTCGGCGTCGCTCAGCCCCTTCGGCGTCGGCGCGGTCCGCAGCGCCTCGCCGAAGCTGTCGTAGATCTGCCCGACCCGGTAGAGCGACGCGGTCGCCCACTTCAGGTCCTCGTAGTCGATGACCGACAGGTAGACCGCCTGCGCCTTCGCGAGCAGCTCCGACTTGTGCTTGAGCGTCTTCTCGAGGAGCTTCGGCTTCACGTCGAGCGTGACCGCCTCGTACTCGGCGAAGAGCAGCTCGCCTTGCAGGTAGCGCGCCTCGGCCGCCCACGGCCGCGCCGCCAGCTTGTCCTTCGGGTCGATCCGCTTCCACAGCTTGAGGGCGCCGTCGATCGACTCGGTCGCGCGCTTGGTCTGCCCGAGCCGGAGCGACGTCCGCGCCGAGCGGACCAGCGCCTCGATCACGCGGCGCGCGTCGTGGTGCGACGACGCGTAGGCCCGGAACGCCTGGTCGGCGTGGCCGTCGTCGCCGGAGTCCTCGTAGACCGCGCCGATGCGGAACGCGACCTCGTCGGCGTCGTCCTTGGTCGCGAACCGCTTCGCGTACTCCTGGTAGTGCGCGATCGCCTGGTCGTGCTGGCCGAGCGCCTGGCGGAGCACGCCGGCGTCGTACAGCGCGTCGGCGGCCTCGTTGCTGTCGGGGAACTGCTTGACGACGACCTCGTAGGCATCGGCCGCCTCGCCGAAGTAGGCGATGTCCTCGAGGATGCGGCCGGCGGCGAACGCGGCCGGCGCCGCCTGGTCGCTCCTCGGGTACGTCTTCGCCAGCTCGAGGTAGATGTCGGCCGCCTGCTCGGGCTGCTTCGCCTTCTTGTACATCTCGGCGGCGCGCGCCATCGACGGCGGCGCCTGCGGGTGGTTGGGGAACTCCTTGGGGATGCGCAGGTAGAACTGCGCCGCCTGCTCGTACTTGCCGGCGTCGGCGTACTTCTGGCCGCTGTGGCCGATCGCCTCGACGATGAGGCGATCGAGGCGCTGCTGCTGGTCCGGCGTCGAGAACGCCTTGGCCGTCTTCAGGCGGCGCGCCCACTCCTCGATGTTCTCGTAGTCCTCGGCCTTGGTGAGCGCGGCGAGGATCCGGTCACCGGCGGCGCCGGCGTCGGGGTGGTCCGGGTACCTGGTGACGATGACGCCGAACCGCTTGATCGCCTCGTCGTAGTCGCCGTAGTCGTAGAAGCGCTGGCCGTTCTTGAAGATGACGTCGACGAGCGCGGGGTCGGCCGGGAACAGGGTCGCGTAGAGGTCGACCGCCTCCGCGAACTTCTTGTCGACGTCGAGCAGCTCGCGGCGGCCGGCGGTGTCGGGCGGCCGCGCGCGCTCGAACGCCGTCATCGCGCCCATGAGCGCGTCCTTGTGGAACGGGCCGACCGGCGCGCTCTTGCCGACGGCGAGGAACTCGTCGCCGGCGGCCTCGAACTGCTGCAGCTTGAAGAAGAGGATCTGCGCCCGGTAGAAGCGCAGCTCCGGCGCGGCCGGCGCCTTGCCGAAGCCGCGCAGGTACTGATCGTAGCCGGCGGCGGCGAGCTGGTAGGCGCCGGTCAGGCCCTGGCGATCGAGGTACGCCTTGTACTTCGCCTCCCACGCGGCGTCGGGATCGTCGGGGCGTTTCGGCGCGTGCGACGCCTTCTCGCGCGCCTGGGCGTCGGCGTGCAGGTTCTTGGCGGTGGTGCGGACCAGCTCCTCGCTGGCGATCAGCGAGCGCTCGAGGCCGTCGCGGTTGCGCTGCGCCCTGGCCCACGGCGACTCCGGGCCGTAGGTGTCGATGAGCGTCTTGATCGCCGACAGCGCCGACGGGGTGTCGAGCGCCGACAGCCAGGTCTCGACGATGCGGCGCTGCCAGGCGGCGGCCGCCAGCGTGTCGGGCTCGAGCGCGATGAGGAACGAGAAGGTGTCGACCGCGCGGTCGTACTCGGCCTGGCCGACGTACGCCTCGGCGACCTTGGCGAGCACGTCGTGCGAGTAGCGCTCGCCGCCGATCGACGCGAGGAAGTCGAAGACCTCCTTCGCCGAGATCTCGCGGTCCTCGGTGAAGACGACGACCAGGTAGTCGAGCGCCTCGTCGCGGAGATCGTTGCGCCGCCGCTGCTGGGCGGCGGTGCCGGACCGCTCGGCCTCGACGGCGAGGTCGAGCACCTGCTTGAAGCGGAGCGCCGCGCGGTCGGGATCGCCGAGCTTCCAGTCGCACCACGCGGTCTTGAACATCGCGAGGTCGTAGGTCGGCGCGTTCGGGTCCTCGAGGATGTGCTCGTACGCCTCGCGCGCCTTGTCCCACTCGGAGACGGCGAAGTGGTGCTCGCCGATCATCATCCACGCGTCGCCGTAGAGCGGCGACGACGGGTACTGCTCGATGACCGCCTGGAACTGCTTCATCGCCTCCGCCTCGCGGCCGTCCTCCTTGGCGGCGAAGCCGATGAGGTAGCGGACCAGATCGGCGCGGCGGTAGTCGGGGAACTCGTCGAGGAGCTGCTTGTAGAGCTTCTCGCTCTCGCCGAGCTGGATGCGCGGCTCGGTCGGCGGCGTCGCGCAGGCGGCGGTCGCCTGCTTGCACGCCTCGAGGTCGCGCTCGTAGCCGTCCATCGCGATGAGGTAGGTGCGGCGCGACTCCTCCCACAGCAGCTCGGCGAGCTTGAACATGCCGTCGGCGCGGGTCGGACCCTCGGGGTCGCCCGACAGGAACTCGCGCAGGAGCGAGATCGCCTGGAGCCGCTTGTCGTCGCGCTGCTGGCTGGCGGTGGCCAGCAGCTTCTTCAGCTCGTCGGCGAGCACCGGCGCCTCCGGCACCGGCGGCCGCTTGCGCAGGTAGAGCTCCGACGTCGGGCCGCGGTCGAGGCTGACCTCCGACGGCTGGTCCTGTGCGCGCGCGCGCGAGGGCAGGGCGCCGAGGGCGGCGGCCGCCGCGAGGACGAACGCGAGCGCCGGCGTCCTCATCGCCACCCCTTGTACTCGTCGGCCCAGTACTCGCCCTCGGGCGGCCAGTACTCCTCGTCGTCGCCGATCAGCCCCTCCTCCCACAGCTTGCCGTGCAGCTCGGCGGGGAAGCGGCCGGCGGCGAGGTCCTGGACCTCGATGTCGAGCTCGCGCTTCTGGCCGATCACGCTGTCGACGCGGCCGAGGCGGGCCTTGTCGAGGACCTTCTTCACGTCGTGGTAGAGCGCCTCGACCATCGCGGCCGATCGCAGCTCGGCCTGGCGCTCGAGGCGCGCGCGGATCTCCTGCGCGGCGCGATCGAGGCGGCGCGCGCGGGCGAGGTCGTCGGCGAGCAGCGGCTGCAGGCCGGCCGGCGCCTTCGCCGCGATCGCGTCGTCGGCCTTCGAGGCGTAGGCGCGCGCCTGCTCGGCGGCGGCGTCGACGCGGGCGCCGAGGTCGTCGAGCCGCTTGCCCTCCTCGGCGACGACGTCGTCGGGGACGGTGCCGTCGCGATGGCCGCGGGCGAGCTCCTCCTTCGCGCGGTCGACCTCGGCGGCGAGCCGGCGGAGATCGCCGTGGACCGCGGCGGCGCCGGCGGCCTCGTCCTCGGCGCTGGTGGTCTCGCCGGTGACCGCGCCGACCTGCTCGGTCTCGAGCCGCTTCGTCAGGTCGGTCCACGCGGCGACCACGCCGGGCGCCTCGCCGGCGGCGCGCTGCATGCCGGTCGCCGCCTCGTGCAGGCGGAGGAACGCGGGATCGAGGCGGAGCAGGTCGAGGACGCGCTCGGTGGCGTCGGGCGCGCCGCCGTCGCGCGCGCCGGGGATCGCGCCGGTGTCGGCCTGCGCCTGGAACTTCTCGACGGCGCGGCGGAACAGCTCGCCGCGCGCGTCGGGATCCTTGCGCAGGCGATCGAGCTCGGCCACGACCGGCTCGAGCTGGGCGATCAGCGCCTCGTAGTCCTTGCGGGCGTCGTCGAACTTGCAGTCGGCGAGCTCGACGTAGCCGGCGAGCAGCCCGGCCTCCGGCCACTGCGGGTTGTCGGGGAAGGTGCGGGCCAGCTCGACCAGCAGGTCGCGCGCGGTGGCGAGCTCGCGCTTCTGGTACATCGACCACGACGCCTCGAACAGCGCGTCGGGCAGCGACTGCGAGTCGGACGGGATCTGGAAGTAGTGGTAGTAGGCGTCGTCGTACTCGCCCTGCTCGTGGGCGATGCGGGCGAGGCCGAGCCGGGCGAGGTCCTTGATCGTGAAGTAGCGCTCGTCGACGACGAAGGTGAACTTGTCGGTGTCGGGCGTCGCCGCGATCTCGCACATCGCGGCGGCGGCGTCGCGCCACTCGCCCTTCTGCGCGCGGATGACGCCGCGCAGGTAGAGCGCCGACGAGTAGAGGCGGCTCTTGCGCGAGATGGTCGCGAGGTCGCCCTCGGCGGCGACCAGATCGCCGGCGACGTAGGCGGCGCGGCCGCGCAGGTAGGCGCGCTCGCCGGCGGCCGACGGCGGGATCGGCGTCGCCGACTGGATCGACTCGAGGCGGGCGAGCACGCCGGCGAAGTCGCGCGTCTCGATCGCGATGTCGACCGCGCGGCGGTGGGCCGGGCCCCAGTACGGCGCATCGGGGCCGCGGCGGAGCACGCGCTCGAGGGCGTCGAGTGCCGCGCCCTCGGCGCCGGCGGCGTGGAGCGCGACGCCCAGGTAGTACTCGGCGTTCTGGTACTCGACGCGGTCGGTGAAGTCGGCGTAGCGCGGCGAGTCGACGATCGTCGCGAGCGCGACCGCGGCGTCGATCGCGGCGCCGTCGCGGAGGAGCTGCTCGGCGGCGGCGAGGTCGGCGGTGAGCGTGTCGCTGCTGCCGGTGCGGGTGTCGACCAGGCCGAGCTTCGCCAGCTCGTCGAAGTAGCGGGCGGTCAGGCTCGACGGCGGGGCGGGCTCGTCGGCGTCGGCCCCGGTGGCCGCGGTGCCGGCGGTGCCGGCGGCGCCG
>DASZXE010001150.1:0-14367 GCA_035546475.1 Kofleriaceae bacterium | reverse complement strand
CGAGGTCCGCTCGCGCGCCGACGATCGCTACGGCGGCGGCGTCGCCGCGATGTCGCTCGCGAAGCAGCGCCAGGTCGCGCGGGTCGCCGAGGCCTACCTCGCCATCCGCCGCCCGCGCTTCCGCGCCTGCCGCTTCGACGTCGTCGCCATCACCGGCGCCGAGCTGGTGATCCTCCGCGACGCCTTTCGCATCACGTGGTGAGGCGACCGCAGCCGTTCATCCCGGGCCGCGGCCGTCACGCCGCGCGCGGGTCGAACGATCGCATCCCGTGATGCGATCGATGCGCCGGCGCCCGGGGCCGCCAGCCGCCGATCGGGCCGACCGCGACCGACCCGGGGCCGACCCGGCTCAGGCCGGGCAGTTCGGATAGTTCGCGCTGCCGACGCGGCCGTCGAGGTTGCAGCACGAGTTCGCCTGGACCGACGGATCGCACGCCATCGGCGTCGGCAGGTGGCCGCTGTCGGGCAGGATCACGTAGTCCTTGCAGATGCACAGCTTCTTGCAGCAGAACGGCCCCACCGTCAGCGGGATGCCGCAGGTGAAGCCGCTGACGCACGGCGACTCGGCGACCTTGTCGCAGTCGTCGTCGCTCGAGCACTCGGCGGTGCACAGGCCGACGTTGGGCGCGAGCGGCTGGAAGCCGTCGGGCGTCTCCTTGCCGGTGTCGAGCGGCACCTTCAAGCAGGTGCGCGTGTCGCAGTCGAGCGACGGCGAGCCGACGACGGCCGTGTCCTGACCGGGGTTCTCGACGCCGAGATCGCACTTGCGCCCGACCGGATTGTTCGAGCACGCGCCCGCGAGGACGATCGTCGCCAGCAGCATCGCGCCGGCGACCGGCCCTTGAAGACTACGAACCATGGGTTTCATCCTGGTGGCCCGGAGGTTGCCGGAGTTGCCGAAGTTCATACGACGTGGCGCGGCACGAGGCGGGTACCCCCGGCGAGCCGCGATAATGTGAAGGCGGCCTCATGAAGTCAAGGCGAGGTCCGGGCGTTTGTGCCCGCGACCCGCCGGATCCGTCTCGCGCGATCGTCCCCGGCCACCCGGGCACGGACGTGGACGTTCTCGCGGACCTCGGCGGCGCCGTCGACCTCGACCCCGCGCCGTGTCCGCGCCCACGTTCAGGCCGGGCAGGGACCCGCGCGTGGACGGTGAGCGCTGTCCACGGCGACCGCAACGTCCTGGCGGCGGGCGCCCGGGCCGATCCCCGCAACCTCGGCGCGCGAGACGTGTCGGTTCGTCGATGACGGGAACGCCGCGCCCGGGCCACTCAGGGACACCCGACCTGTGCCCCCATGGGCGTCCGCGTGCCTTGACAATTTCCGCCGGCCACGCCGATGATTCCGCCGCCCATGAGGTCCGCGTCACGACTGGTGCGCTCGCCCGACGCGAGCCCACCGGTCGGGCACCGGTCCCACGTCGCTCCCGGAGGAACCTGATGCGTCGCCGTTTCCCTGTCATCGGATCCGCGCTCCTCGCCGCCGCGCTCTCCCTCGGCCTCCGCGCGCCCGCTGCCCACGCCCAGAAGAAGCCGGCCGCCGGCGGTGGCGACATCGAGGCCGGCGAGGAAGAGGGCCGCACGCCGCCGTCGAAGACGTTCGAGCGCGCGATCGACCTCTACAAGAAGAAGGACTACTACTCGGCCTCGATCGAGCTGAAGAAGGTCCTCGACGGCGAGACGACCGACGACGAGTCGAACAAGCAGCGCGCCGAGTTCTACATGGGCAAGACGCTGTTCCAGATGAAGTACTACGCTGGAGCGCTCAACTACTTCGAGAAGATCGCCGACGCCGGCCCGTCGCACGGCTACCACTCGGCGACGCTCAAGTGGCTCGCCGCCCTGTCGGAGGTTCTCCCCGAGACCTCGGGCATCCTCGACAAGATCGGCTCGTACGATCCCGCCGCGCTCGACGAGCCGACGCTCGCCTCGGTGCGCGACGAGCTCCTCTTCCTCCTCGGCCGCCACTACTACAAGAAGGGCGAGGACGCGAACTGGGCCAAGGCGATCGAGCTGTTCACCCAGGTGAGCGAGAACAGCCCCTGGTACATGAAGGCCAAGTTCTTCGAGGGCGTGACCTACGTCCGCAAGTACGAGGGCCGCCCCGCCGGCGAGGCGTTCAAGCGCATCCTCGAGCTCGCCCGCGAGCGGCCGCCGCAGTACTCGTCGGCCGAGCTCGACCGCTACGAGGAGCTGGCGATCCTGCAGATGGCCCGCGTCTTCTACTCGACGCAGGACTTCGACAAGGCCATCCGCTACTACGAGAAGCTCGAGCAGAAGTCGCCCGACTGGACCAACTCGCTCTTCGAGGCGTCCTGGGCGTACTTCATGAAGACCAACAACCCGAAGGCGCTCGGCAACATCCACACGCTGAACGCCCCGTACTTCGAGAACGAGTTCTTCCCCGAGTCGGTGCTGCTGAAGGCGGTCATCTACTACAAGTACTGCCTCTACGACCGCGCCCTCGAGGCGGTCAGCGAGTTCGAGCAGAAGTACAAGCCGCTCGAGAAGAACCTGCGCGACGTCATCGCCAAGTTCGACGACAACGCCGAGTTCTACGAGTACGTGCAGAAGATCCAGGGCAACCGGGCCGGCCTCGACGAGGTGACCCAGCGCCTGGTCATGAGCGTCCTCGGCGACAAGGAGCTCGAGAAGACGTTCTCGTGGGTCGACGAGCTCGACGCCGAGCTGAAGATGCTGTCGCAGGCCGACAAGGCCTGGCAGACCACCAGCATCGCCGGCGACGTGTCGACCGAGCTCGAGCTGCGCAAGTCGCTCGCCGAGGCCGACGCTGGCCGCCTGGCCCGCGAGCGCATCAAGCGCCTCGCCGACGAGCTGTCGCGCCTCGGCCGCGACGGCATCAAGGTCAAGTACGAGGTGCTCGAGGCGCAGGCCGGCAAGGTCAGCGAGGCGCACAGCGGCGAGCGCATCGAGCGCGGCCACAAGGAAGATCCGATCATCGTCGACGACGAGCACTTCGTCTGGCGGTTCAACGGCGAGTACTGGAAGGACGAGCTCGGCTACTACCGCTTCAAGATCCGCTCGCAGTGCCCGAAGGAATGAGCTTCTGACTCCATCGACGCCGCCAGCCGCACCTGGCGGCGTCGTGTCGTACCAGCCACTAGAAGGGAACGCCCGATGGTCCGCAACGTCACCCGTCAGCTCCTGATGTCGATGGTCGCGCCGCTCGCGCTGGGGCTCGCCGCCGCCAGCGCCGTCGCCCAGCCGGCGCCCACCACGGGCCCCGGCGGGCGTCCGAAGTACGAGCGCAACCAGACCCTCAAGGTCGACGCCAAGCTGTCCGACCGCACCAAGCCGAAGACGCCGCAGCCGTCGGATCAGCCGAAGCAGCCGCAGGTGACCGCCGACGAGTTCCTCGAGATCCAGGGCGAGGTCGGCAACATCCGCCAGCAGCAGATCGACCTCCTGCAGAACCTGGTCGACTCGACGCCCGACAGCGACGTCGCCGAGAAGGCGGACCTCTACTTCCGCCTCGCCGACGCCCACGCCCAGCTCAACCGCTACCACCGGCTGAAGGGCACCGAGGCCCGCATCAAGGCCGACAGCGCGCCCAACGCCGCCGCCAAGAAGAAGCTGCTCGCCGAGGCCGACGACCACGACAAGCAGGCGCTCAACTCCTTGAAGCTCGCGATCAAGGCCTACAAGGACCTGACCGACAACGACGCCTTCAAGAACTACCCGGACATGGACAAGGCGCTCTTCTACTTCGCGTACTCGCTGTCGAGCGCGAAGTACATGAAGGACGCCCGCACGATCTACCACCGGCTGCTGACCGACTACCCGCAGTCGCAGTTCGTGCCCGAGGCGTACCTGGCGTTCGCCGACTACTACTTCGGCGCCAGCGAGCTCGAGAACGCCGAGGCCTTCTACAAGAAGGTGCTCCTCTTCCCGAAGTCGAAGGTCTACTCGTACTCGAACTACATGCTGGGGTGGGTCTACCTCAACATGAAGCAGCACGAGGACGCCGGGAAGCAGTTCCTCCAGGTCATCCGGGACACCACCGGCGTGAAGAAGGAGGAGACGCTCAACAAGGCGGCCAAGAAGGACTTCGTGCGCGCCTTCGCCGAGTTCGGCCAGGTGCAGAAGGCGTGGGCGACGTTCCAGAAGATCGATCCCTCGTTCGCCGAGGAGATGTACGAGATCCTGGCCGACCTCTACGTCGAGCAGGGCAAGACCGACCGCGCGGTCTACGCCTACCGCGAGCTCATCAAGGAAGAGCCGAAGAACAAGAACGTCTGCCTGTGGCAGTACAACATCGCGCAGGCGATGCTCTCGACGGCGGGCGCGACCAACCAGCAGAAGGTCGACGAGATCGTCCTGCTCGCCAAGCTGTGGGACGCGCTCAAGGACAAGAAGGTCCTGCCCAAGGACGAGGCGAGCGAGTGCCACGACAACGCCGCCGCGATGGCCGGCGACATGGCGCGCGCGTACCACTCCGAGTCGATCCGGACCAAGAACCCGGAGACGCTCGCCTACGCCGACAAGCTCTACAACATCTACCTCGACACCTTCCCCGACGCCGACGACTTCGGCGAGACCCAGTACTACTACGCCGAGCTGCTGTGGTCGCGCGCCGACGCCGAGACCAACCCGCGCGAGGCGACCGAGCTGTGGGAGAACGCGGCCGTCGCGTTCACCAACGTCGTCAAGGCCGGCAAGGTCGACGACAAGCTGAAGAAGGAGTCGGCCTACGCGGCCGTGCTCGGCTGGAAGAACGCGCTCGCCGTCGATCCGCGCCCGAAGGATCCGTCGCTCAAGATGTCGGCCGACGACAAGGACGACAAGGACGACAAGATCCCCGAGCCGCAGCCGATCCCCGAGCGCGAGCAGAAGATGATCGACGCGTTCGACATCTACATCGGCTACATCAAGGACCCGAACGACGCCGACCTGGTCGGCATGATGTTCCTCAAGGCCGCGATGTACCGGCGCTTCAACCAGTTCGACAAGGCGGCGCCGATCTTCGAGGACATCATCAAGAACCACCCGAGCCACGAGACGGCGCTCTACTCGGCGAACACGCTCCTCGACATCTACATCATCACGCACAAGTACGATCAGGTCGGCGCGTGGGCGCAGTACATCCACGACAACCCGAAGTTCCTCACGGCGAAGGAGGACCAGGATCGCAGCCAGCTCGGTGAGCGCTCCGAGGAGATCCTGAAGATCGCCGCCCGCAAGATCCTCGAGCAGACCGAGGAAGAGGCGAAGAAGACCGGCAGCCTCGCGAAGTACGTCGAGTGCGGCAACGGCTACCTCAAGCTGTTCAACGACACGGTCAAGGCCAACCCGGACGCGGGCGTCAAGGACAAGATCGACGAGACGCTCTACAACGCGGGCGTCTGCTACGAGAACGGCCACTCGCTGTCGGCGGCGATCTCGGCCTACCAGGAGCTGCAGGAGCGGTTCCCGGACAGCCCGCAGTCGGCCAAGGCGCTCGCCCGCCTCGGCGGCGTCTACGCGCGCGTCGCCTACTACAAGGAGGCGTCGGCCGAGTTCGAGGAGTACGCCAAGAAGTACGCCGGCCAGGACGACGCCTACAAGGCGATGAACGACGCGGTCTTCTACCGCAAGGGCATCGGCGACGACGACAAGGCGATCGAGAACACGAACTACTTCATCTCGAAGTTCGGCGGCAAGAAGCAGGGCGACGCGGCCAACGCGTTCTTCAGCCTCGCGTCGATCTACGAGAAGCGCGGCGACCTCGACCAGGTCGTCAAGCACTACCGCGACTACCTGAAGAAGTACGGCGAGAAGGGCGGCGGCGACAAGGTCGTCATCGCCTACGCCCGCATCGGCCAGATCCTCTGGGACCAGAGCTGCCCGGTGAAGACCGTCGACGACTCGTGCATCAAGGTCGCCCGCGAGCGCGCGGTCGGCACCCGCGCGAAGAAGAAGGCGGCCAAGGGTGACGTGCGGACCCAGTGCGGCGCCGACACCAAGCTGAAGGTGACGCCGGTCGATCGCGACCCGCGCAAGGTCAAGGACGCGCTCGCCGCGTTCGACCAGGCGGCCAAGGAGTTCGAGCGCAAGAAGGGCGAGTTCGGCAAGGACGCCGACGCCTACACCGCCCGCAAGTTCTACGCGTTCGCCAAGTTCCACCAGGCCGAGGTCGACTACGAGCAGTTCCTGCGGGTGAAGTTCCCCGAGGGCCTGAACTTCGACCCGAAGAAGCCGGCCGAGCTGAAGAAGTCGAACGACAAGTTCCAGGCGTGGTTCAAGGAGAAGGACCGCCTGGCCGGCAAGGCGGGCGACGAGTACACGAAGCTCATCACCGTCATCAAGGACCCGACCAACGCGATCGCGGCGGCGGCCCGCATCGGCCAGATCTCGCAGACCTTCTCCGACGCGCTCTACACCGCCGAGGTGCCGGCCTTCCTCCGCCCGTACGACGAGGCGGTCGACGCCTACTGCGACAAGCTGACGGAGGTCGCCGAGCCGTACGAGGCCAAGTCGCTCGAGGGCTTCGGCGCCTGCCTCAAGGCCTCGACCGACTTCGGCTGGTTCTCGAGCT
This sequence comes from Kofleriaceae bacterium, assembly GCA_035546475.1. Classification (GTDB taxonomy): domain Bacteria; phylum Myxococcota_A; class Polyangia; order Haliangiales; family Haliangiaceae; genus UBA2376. The sequence goes on along the minus strand of DASZXE010001150.1, from coordinate 7,833 downwards.
GGTCGAAGCTGTGCGAGCGCGAGCTCGGCCAGATCAAGCCCGAGGACTACCCGACCGCGTCGGAGGTCCGTGCCGAGCCCGACGAGGTGATGCACGTCTCCGACGTCGAGCCGCCGATCACGACGCTGGAGTAGGGCAGGGACCCGACCCGACCGTCACGTTCCTCTTCCGTCCCGTTCCTCGAATGAGAGCATGCCGATGAACAGCCGTTCCCTGTGCCTTGCGATGTCCACGTTGGTCGCGCTCCTCGCCTGCGGCGGCCACGCCGAGAGGTCCGTCGCGTCACCCGGTGGTGGCGGCTCGTTCGCCGGCCCCGGCGGCGGCGGCGCTGGTGGCGGCGGCGGAGGCGGAGGTGGCGGCACCGCCGCGCCCGCCCCCGGCCGCAAGGTGTCGGGCGACGCGAAGGACGACTACGCCAGCGCGCTCGCCTTCTTCCAGAAGTCGGCCGACGCCGGCTGGACGCCCTCCTCGTGCCGCGCCGCCGCCGATCAGTTCTCGGCGGTCGCCCGCGAGCACAAGGACCTGGTCGAGGCCCAGTACATGGTCGGCCGCAGCTACCACGCGTGCGGCATGGCCAAGGAGGCGCAGTCCGCCTACGAGGCCGCGCTCAAGATCAACCCGAAGCACGGCCCCAGCCTGTCGAACATCGGCGAGCTGCAGTACGAGGCGGGCAAGATCAGCCAGGCCAAGACCTCGTGGGAGAACGCGATCAAGGCGAACCCGAAGCTCGCCGCCGCGTACGTCAACCTGGCGATGCTCCAGCTCGACGACCTCCGCAAGACGACCGATCAGGCCGCCTGGACCAAGCTCGACGAGGACACCCGCAAGAAGCTGTCGATCTCGCTCGCGATCGACAACGAGAACGTGCGGGCCTACACGATGTACGGCCTGGTCTTCATGGAGGGCTGGGAGAAGAACAAGAACCGCCTCGACATGGCGAAGCTCCTGCTCGAGGAGGGCGAGAAGCGCGACCCGAAGTACGCGCCGCTCCAGCACGCGCTGGGCCTGCTCGCCCTGCACAAGAACAACCTGACCGAGGCGCTCACCCGCTTCCAGGCCGCCGAGCAGCTCGACGGCAACCTGGTCGAGGCGCGGATGAACATCGGCCTCATCACGCTCGGCTTCCGCCGCTACGACACCGCCAAGGACGAGTTCACGAAGGTCCTGCAGGAGGACCCCAAGGACTACGACGCGATGATCGGCCTCGGCATCGCCGAGCGCGGGCTCGGCGACCTGGCCGGCGCCGAGGCGAGCTACAACAAGGCGCAGTCGATCGACGGCTCGCGCGGCGAGGCCTACTTCAACCTCGGCGTGCTCTACAAGGACTTCAAGGCCTCGAAGGAGTCCGACCTCAAGGCGTCGAAGGACACCTACAAGAAGGCCAAGGACTACTTCTCGACCTTCCTCGGCAAGTCCGGCTCGGCCGACGACAAGGAAGAGGCCAAGCAGAACATCGCCGACTGCGACAAGGTCATGAAGCAGATCGACCAGTTCATCCAGAGCATGGGCAGCCAGCCGCAGGGCGGCACGGGTGGCAGCGGCGCCTCGGCGCCCGCCCCGGCGACCAGCGCGGCCCCGGCCCCGCCCCCGGGCGCGGCCCCGTCGGCAGCCCCGTCGAACGGCTAGCCGGTCCGCCCACGTCTCTGTCCACGTAACCGGCCGGGATCCCTGCAACACGATCACCTGGCACCCCGGCCGATCCCCGCCTAGAATCTTCCGCGAACGCGAAAAAAATCAGGAACCGAGCGGAGAACCGGTTGTCCCACCCCTCGATGCAGGTGCGCGGGCCCTCCGGTAGCCTCCCTCGGCGGAACGCCAAGAAGGGAGTCTCCATGCGCTCGTCGATCAAGGCCTGCCTCGCCGCGCTCGTTCTCGTGACTGCCGCGCTGCCCGCCGCCAGCGCCTTCGCCCAGCCCAAGGGGAAGACCCCGCCCGCGGACGCCAAGCAGAAGGTCAAGGTCTATGACTTCTCGGGCGACACCATCGACGGCGACATCGTCCGTCCCGAGGGCACGACCGTCGACGCGCGCGACTTCTCGAAGCACGCGAGCCTGATCCGCATCCGCAAGGAATTCATCGACGCCATCCTGAAGAGCGCCGAAGACCTGTGATCGGCGGCGTCGAGTAGGTCGGAGCCCGCCCGGCTCCCATCGACTCGCACCGGCCGATCTCCTCCGCTCGACTCTCGACCCGCACGCTACGTTCCGAGGAGCATCCCATGGCCGGTGGCAAGACCCCGCTGACGTTCCGCCTCTACAAGGGCGACGAGTTCCTCCGCGAGGAGAAGCTCGCGCTGCCCGTCATCAAGGTCGGCAAGCTGTCCTCGTCGCACCTGCGGCTCGAGGACAAGAACGTGAGCCGCATGCACGCGCTCATCGAGGTCACGGGACCCGGTGACGTGAGCATCATCGACCTGTCGTCGACGACGGGCACCTTCGTCAATGGCCAGAAGGTCAACAAGGCGAAGCTGCAGTCGGGCGACACCGTCGTGATCGGCGAGACCCGCATCGAGATCACGATCGGCGGCGACGACGCCGAGGACGACATCCCGACCCAGGTGGCCGCGCCGCCGCAGCCGCCCGCGGCCGACGCCGGCGTGATCGCGTCGACGCCTCGTCCAGCGCCCGCGGGGCCCGCGTCGGCCTTCGGCGCATCGCCTGTCCAGGCGCCCGCCGCGATGATCCCGCCGCCGGTGCCGGCCGTCGCGCCGCCCTCGCCGCCGATGGCCCGCCCGATGGCGCCGGCCGTCCGCCCGCCGCCCGGCATGGCCGTCCCCGCGCCGTACGGCGCGCCGATGATGCCGGCGCCCGCGTCGTTCTCGCCGTACGCGGACCAGGTCGACGAGCCCGGCGCCCGCGCGGTCGAGGTCGCCGCGATGCTCGGCAGCTCGGTCGTCTCGGTCAAGCACGTCATGAACCCGCGCGGTGGCAAGGTCACCGGCACGACCTGGGCGCTCCTCGGCCTCGCCGCCGCCAGCATCGTGATCGGCCTGGTCGGCTTCGGCATGGGCGTCTACAACGCCTCGTTCAACGCCGGCAAGCGGCACGAGTGGACCGAGGTGCAGAAGCGCCCGTCGTGGGCGTTCCACCCCCGCCACATCAGCCTCGGCTACGACGTGATGCTGTTCGCGGGCCTGCCGCTCGGCATCGCCCTGGTCGCGGCCGGCGTCATGCGCTACCGCGACGAGAGCGGCTCGAACCCGTGGTTCCGCATCGGCCAGGACAAGGGCGTCGAGTACCCGACGTCCGACGCGCCGGCCGGCTCGTTCGCGCTGGTCGCGCCGCGCGGCGACGACTTCGTCTTCAACTTCACCCCCGGCATGGAGGGTGACCTCAACGTCGACGGCCAGACGACGCCGCTGTCGGAGCTGGCCGCCCAGGGCCGCGCCACCCCGTCGACGACGGCGGCCGGCGGGCTCGAGGTGCAGATCCCGCAGAAGGCGCGCATCCGGGTCAAGACCGGCTCGACGACCTTCCTCGTCACGTCGGTGCCGCAGCCGAAGCGCCACCCGGTGCCGGTGTTCGCCGGCCTCGAGAGCCGCGTGCTCCTCTACTTCGTCGGCACCGCCGTCGTGGTGATGGGCTTCATCGGCCTCCTGTGGACGGTCCCGCCCGACCAGGAGAGCGCGCCGAGCGACATGAACGTCGACGAGAACAACGCCAACACGGCGCAGATGATGTCGCAGGACGAGCCGCCGCCGCCCCCGCCCGACGAGAGCAAGGACGACAAGGACGACGACTCGGGCGGCACCGGCACCGCCATGGCCCTCGACGAGGGCAAGATGGGCAAGAAGGACTCGGACCGCGCCGCCGGCCAGTTCGAGATGAAGAAGAACGCCGACCAGGAGCAGCTCGCGCGGCAGAACGCCCTCGAGCAGGCGCGCACGGCCGGCGTCCTCGGCGCGGCGCAGATGCTCGCCGGCGGCACGTTCGCCTCGCAGACCGGCACCGGTGACATCTCGAGCGGCTTCGACGACATGGACATCCAGGGCGGCCTCCTCGGCGACGCGCCCGGCGAGATGAACGGCGGCTTCGGCTTCGGCCGCTCGGGCTTCGGCCCCGGCGGCGGCGGCACCGGCTGGGGCACGATCGGCACCGGCCGGTACGGCACCATCGGCCACGGCTCCGGCACCGGCTCGGGCTACGGCATCGGCAACGGCCGCGGCGGCATGCGTGGCCGCACGGCGGCGGTCCCGTCGGTCCGGATCGGCCAGCCCAACTCGGTCGGTGACCTCGACAAGGCGATCATCCGCCGCTACATCAAGCGCAACATCCAGAAGATCAGCTACTGCTACGAGAAGCAGCTCCTGGCCCACCCGACCCTCGAGGGCACGGTCGCGACGCAGTTCTTCATCAGCCCGATGGGCACCGTCCCGCAGGCGCAGGCCTCCGGCGTCGATCCCGAGGTGTCGAGCTGCGTGGCCTCGGTGCTGAAGTCGATCGAGTTCCCGAAGCCGAAGGGTGGCGGCGGCGTGCAGGTGAACTACCCGTTCACCTTCCGCCCGACCGGCGGTGGCGGCGACGGCGGCGGCGACTGAGCCACGGCCACGCGTGAGTGACGAAGCGGCGAGGGACTCCTCGCCGCTTTTTCGTTGGGCCGCGGGAGGACGGCGCGAGCGCCGTGGTAGTGTCCGCGAGCAAGGAGATACGTGATGGCTCGTCCTCGTCCGTTCATGGCCGCGCTCGCGATGGCGCTCGCCCTCGGCGGCGGCGCCTGCGCCGATCAGGCTCGCACCGACTCGATCACGCACGCCAACCTCGGCGTGCGCGCGCTCGCCACCAAGAGCCTCGACACCGCGGTCACCGAGCTCAAGGAGGCCGTGCGGCTCTACAAGGAGAACCACGCGGCGTGGTTCCACCTGGGCGAGGCGTACCGGCAGAAGAAGGTGTGGCCGGATGCGGTCGCCGCGTACTCGCAGGCCGTGCAGCTCAAGCCGTCCGACGTGATGTACCAGCTCCGCCTCGGCGCCGCGATGTACGAGGAGGCCGTCGAGAAGGCGCGCGAGGACGAGGCCGCGCGCGAGCAGAAGAAGCCGGAAGAGGTCGTGCCCGACCTGCACAACGTCAACTTCGATCAGCCGCTCCAGCACCTGGAGGCGGCGATCAAGGGGAACGCGGGGCTCTACAACGCCCACTACTACATGGGCAAGATCTACCTGAACCAGGGCAAGCCGCAGCAGGCGGCCGAGGCGTTCACGAAGGCGATCACGGCGTACCCGCGCTTCCAGGCGCCGTACATCGCGCTCGTCAACCTGTACCGCCAGTGGGACTACACCGAGCAGGCGATCCAGGTGGCCGCGCAGGGCATCGAGTACGTGAAGGGCAACGAAGATCTGTCGGAGCTCTACGAGGCCCAGGGGATGGCCTACTTCGACAAGGGCGACGACTCGAAGGCGATCGAGGCGTTCGGCAAGGCGATCGAGCTCGACAAGGACGCGTTCCGCAGCGTGTTCCAGCGGGGCATGGCGTACTTCCGCAAGGGCGAGCTGAAGAGCGCGGACAAGGACTTCGACGCGTACCTGAAGGTCGCCGGCCCGTCGCAGGCGACGTTCAAGGCGATCGCGCAGAAGAAGCGGTTCGAGATCATGGCGAAGCTCGCGCCGCCGCCGACCGCGCCGCCGCCGAGCGCGCCGGGCGGCAAGGCGAAGCGCGGCTGACGCTCGCGGCCGAGGGCCATCCGCCTCTCGGCGCGCGGTCGATGGGGCCTCGACAGGGCCTCGGTAGGGTCTCGACGGCGGCGCGCGGTCGACGCTCCTCGACGCCGGCGCACGGTCGACGGTCCTCGTCGCGGCCTCGACGGCGGCGCGCGGTCGACGCTCCTCGACGGGGCCTCGGCGCCGGCGCGCGGTCGACGCTCCTCGACGGGGCGTCGATGCCGGCGCGCGGTCGACAGGCCTCGACGCTGCCTCGATGCCGGCGCGCGGTCGACGTCCCTCGACCGGCCTCGACGGGGCCTCGACGGGTCCTCGATGCTGGCGCGCGGTCGACGTGGCCTCGACGCGGCCTCGATGCCGGCGCGCGGTCTTCCTCGACGCGGTATCGACGCGGCCTCGATGCGGGCCCTCGGTGCCGCGGCGTCTGACGGCGCTCGACGCCGCCTCAGGGATGAGCGCTGGCGCTCGGTTCGAACCGGAGCGCATTTTCAGGGCCGAGGGCCACCATCCGCGCCCGCGGTCCCTTTTTCGCGCCGATGACGCGTGAACCGCGCCGCGCCTGCGTGATATAAGTGCCGGGGCTGGAAGGGGTTTGGGATTCCCTGTGAATGCGGGAGGATACACCGCAGATGGACACGCGCATGCTGCTCCGGGACCGCCTCCGTCGTTCGCGCGATTGGGTCACCACCATCGATGAGCTCGAGAAGGAGCTCGAACAGTCCGGCGCGAAGTCGGAGCAATCCGAGCGCCTGTACGAGCTCGCGCGCCTGACCGAGGACATCGTCCCCGAGCGGGAGAAGGCGCTGGGGCTGTACCAGCGCGCGTGGAAGCTCCACCCGGACAACCTCAAGGCGCTGTCGCGCGCCCGCGAGGTCTACGGCGAGATGGGCCGCCACGAGATGGTGGCCAAGCTCGGCGAGATGGAGCTGAAGAGCCCGGCCGCGTCGCTCGAGCTCGCCGCGATCGTCGGCGAGGCGCTGCTCGACAGCGGGCAGAAGCAGAAGGCGCAGGCGTTCCTCCAGCGGGCGCTCGAGAAGACGCCGTCGGCGATCCGGGTGAAGGACGCGCTCGCCGCGCTCAACTACGAGCCGGAGTTCTGGCAGGACGAGGTCGAGCGCCTCGTCGAGTCGGCCGGCGACGAGGAGCCGGCGACCGCGGCGCGCATGCTGCTGCGCGCCGCGCGCATCCTCCGCATCGAGGCGCCGGACGACCCGCGCTACGAGGCGACGCTCAAGCGGATCTTCGAGTACGACCTCGACGAGCCGAGCGCGAACGCGATGTACGAGGCGCTGCTCGCCGCCGGCCAGCGGTGGGACGAGATCGCGGCGCACCACGAGCGTCGCATCCAGCACGCCGGCGCGCTGCCGGAGCAGATCGAGCGGGCGCGCAGCTACGCGCTCGTCTGGATCCAGCGGTTCAAGGACCGCGAGCGGGCCGCGACCTTCTTCGGCAAGGCGCTGCTCGGCGCGACGTCGAACGGCTCGGGCGCGACGATGCGCTCGATCCCGGCGGCGTTCACGCTCCTGAAGCAGGTGCTGGGCGCGCGCGGCGAGTGGCGGCTGCTGGTCGATCGCGCCGAGGCGATCCTGTCGCACCTGACCGACGAGTCCGACCGGCTGTTCGTCTCGAACCTGGCCGGCGTGGTGTCGTGGCGCGAGCTGCAGGACGTCGACCGCGCGCGGAAGTTCTTCGCGATCGCGCACGCGATCGAGCCGACCGCGCCGGACGTCGTCGACTTCGACCAGAGCGAGGGCCTGGCCGACGAGGCCGAGGCGGTCGTCCACGCGCCGTCGCTGTCGGAGATCGCGGCGGTGTCGTCGGCTGTCTCGTCACAGGCGCCGCGCGTGCAGGCGATGGGCACCGCGCCGCACCCGGTGGTGACGCCGGCGGCGAGCTCGCCGGAGCTCGAGGTCGCGCGCGCCGCCGGCGTGCCGACGCCGTCGATCATCACCGAGGGGATCTCCGCGCCGGTGATCGAGATCGAGGCCGAGGACGACGAGCCCGAGGTCACCGCCATCGAGGAGCCGCCCGCCGCTCCCGAGCCCGTGGCTGCTGCTCCGGCGCCCGCGCCCGAGCCGGTCGCCGCCGCTCCGGCACCCGCTCCGGCTCCCGAGCCGGCCGCCGCGCCTGCGCCGGCTCCCGAGCCGGTCGCCGCTGCGCCTGCGCCCGCGCCGGCTCCC
>DASZXE010001149.1:0-10495 GCA_035546475.1 Kofleriaceae bacterium | reverse complement strand
GGGTCCGCCGGTGACGCCGGCGGTGCCGTCGAGGCCGAACTCCGGCGCGACCGGCACCACGCAGCGCGAGCCGAGGTTCTCGAGGCGGCCGTCGTCGCCGGCGTCGCCGCCGAGCCCCTCGGCGCCGCCGGTGTTGCCGGCGCCGGGCTGGCCGTTCAGCGCGTCGCGCCCGCTCTGCTCGACGAGCGTCGTCGACGTCGGGCACTGGTTGCCGCCGCCGTTGCCGCCGTCGACGACGTCGAACCCGCACGTCCGCTGGCCGCCGTTGGCGAGCTGGCGGTTGTTGGCGACGTTGCACGCGCCGGCGCCGATCGTGTTGACGAAGTCGTAGCCGGGCGGGTTCGCGTCGCGGCCCTGGCCGTCGACGCCGGCGAGGCCGTTGCTGCCGACGAAGCCGGGCGCGCCCGGGCCGCCGCGCCCCGCCTGGATCGCGCAGCCGCGGATGACCAGGTTCGCGCTCGAGCCGGCGACGTAGACCGCGTACGAGTTGCCGCCCGGCCTGGCGTCGAGCGAGCCGCGCACCACGAAGCCCTCGAAGACGGTCGGGCTGTGGATGCCGACGGCGATGACGGTGCGATCGTTCGCGCCGATCGACATCGCGCCCTGGATCACCGTCGCGGTGGCCGCCAGGTGGCGCTGCCAGGTGTCGGCGCGGTAGCCGCCGAGCAGGTCCTTGCCGTCGACGAGCGTGACCGACTCCTGGTAGGTCGCGTCGGCGACCAGCACGCGCGCGCGGCCGGCGCCGGCCGCGCGGGCCAGGCCCTGCGTGATCGTGCGGCACGGGTGGTTGCCCGCCCCGGTGCCGGTCGGGCCGAGGCCGCAGCTCGCGTCGTCGGCGGCGAGCGCGTCGCCGCCCGACACGTAGATCGCGCCGGTGTCGAGCTCGAGCTCGCAGCCGTCGACGGTCGACGCGTCGAGGTCGAAGAAGCCGGGGTCGCAGCCCATCGCGCAGGCGGCCACCGCGGTCACCTGGCAGGTGCCGACCGCGTGCGGGCCGTCGTAGAGCGTCGTGCAGTCGATGCCGCACGCGCCGCACGCGGTCGGTTGATCGTAGAAGCCGGTGAGCGGGTTGCGGAACCCGTCGTCGACGGTGCCGTTGCAGTCGTCGTCGAGGTAGTTGCAGCTCTCCTGGCCGGCCGGCTGGCCCGGCGTCGCCGAGCAGCGGGTGCCGAGGCCGTCGGCGGTGCACAGGAGGGTGCCCGCCCGCGCGCAGGCGCCGACGCCCGCGCTGCACGGCGCGCCGAGGCCGGGGAACGTCTCGTCGAGCAGCGTGTCGCAGTCGTCGTCGATGCCGTTGCACTTCTCGGCGACCGGCATGCCGGCGGTGACCGAGCACTCGGTGCCGTCGCCCGCCGCGTTGCATCGCTGGCTGCCGTGGCGCAGGCAGCCGCCGGTGCCCGCCGTGCACGGCTGGCCGAGGTCGGTGAACGTCTCGTCCGTCTGGCCGTTGCAGTTGTCGTCGATGAAGTTGCACGTCTCCGGCGCCGGCACCGGGCCCTGGCAGACGAAGCCGCTGGCGCCGTCGCACGTCCGGATCCCCGGACAGCTCCCCACGCCGGCGACGGTGTTTGTGCACGGCTCGCCGCCGCCGACGCCGTCGTCGATCACGAAGTCGCAGTCGTTGTCGTGGCCGTCGCACGTCTCCGCCTCGGCGGCGACCGCGGTGCACGCCGACCAGCCGGCGGCGCCGTCGCACGTCTGCGTCCCGAAGCAGATGCCGACCGCGTTCTGCACCGAGCAGGTGCGCTGCGCGCCGTTCATCGGCGGCGAGCAGGTGCAGCTCCCGGTCACCGGCTGGCAGTACGTGCCGGCGTGCGCGCCGGTGGCGTCGGCCGCGCAGCGGTAGCCGGTCGGGCACTCGTTCGGCCCGGCGCAGTGGGCGGCGCACCGCCCCTCGCCGTCGAGCTGCAGGCACCCGCCGCCCGGGCACTGCAGCTCGGCCGCGCACGACGCGCACTGGCTGGCGACCGTCGGCACGCACAGGCGCACCGGTCCGTCGGGCACGTTCACCTGCCGGCAGTCGAAGCCGGTCGGACAGTCGTCGTCGCACGGGCGCGAGCAGACGCCCGCGCCGCCGGGCGCCTCGACGCACCAGCCGCCGGGGCCGCAGTCGGCGTGGCGGGTACACTCGTCGCCGAACGCGGTCGCGCCGGCGTCGACCGGCGCGTCGGGCACCGCGTCGATCACGCCCGCGTCGACGTCGGCCGCGTCGACGCTCGTGCCGTCGCCGGTCGACGCACACGCACTGACCTGCACCGCCACCAGCGCCGCGATCGTCAGCAGTCCGCGCGGTCGCCGCGGGCGCAGCCGCCCCGCCGCGCGCCCCTCCCAGGCGGCGTCGGGTACCTCCGCGAGCGCGGCTGGCGGCGACGTGCTTCCAGGATGCCCCGCTTCGCCCGCCGCGGTCGAGCACATTGATCGAACAAACAGGTGGCTCGACCGTCGCACCGATCGAGCCGGGCCGTCGGGATGTCGGGCATGATCGGGCGATGGCGTCACCCGCCGCGCGCGCGCCGACCCGGGCGCGGTTCCACCGGTCGCTCTACTTCCGCGTGCTGGTCGCCATCCTGCTCGGCGTCGTGCTCGGCGTCGTCGCGCCCGGCTTCGCCGTGAAGCTGCGCCCGCTCGGCGAGGGCTTCATCAAGCTCGTCAAGATGACGATCGCGCCGCTCGTCTTCTGCACGGTCGTCGTCGGCATCGCCGGCATGAAGGACCTGAAGGCGGTCGGCAAGGCCGGCGGGCTCGCCATCCTCTACTTCGAGCTGGCGTCGACGGTCGCGCTCGCGATCGGCCTCTTCGTCATCAACGTCGTCCGCCCCGGCGCCGGCATGAACGTCGACGCCGCCCACCTCGATACCCGCGCGATCGCCGAGTACACCGACCCGCACAAGGCGAAGTCGACCGTCGCGTTCCTGATGGACATCATCCCCGACTCGTTCGTCGGCGCGTTCGCCCGCGGCGAGCTGTTGCCGGTGCTCCTGCTCGCGATCCTGTTCGGCTTCGCGCTGCACGGGCTCGGCAGCCGCGGCGCGCCGCTGCTCGACCTCGTCGACCGGCTCGGCCAGGTCGTGTTCGCGATCATCGGCCTCATCATGAAGCTGGCGCCGCTCGGCGCGCTCGGCGCGATGGCGTTCACGATCGGCAAGTTCGGCGTCGGCACGCTGACGTCGCTCGCCGAGCTGATGGCCTGCTTCTACGGCACCTGCCTCCTGTTCGTCCTCGGCGTGCTCGGGCTGGTCGGCTACCTGCACGGCTTCTCGGTCGTGCGGCTCGTCCGCTACATCCGCGAGGAGCTGTTCATCGTGCTCGGCACGTCGTCGTCGGAGTCGGTGCTGCCGCGGCTGATGGCGAAGCTCGAGTCGCTCGGCGCGTCGAAGCCGGTGGTCGGCCTGGTCATCCCCGCCGGCTACTCGTTCAACCTCGACGGCACGTCGATCTACCTGACGATGGGCGCGGTCTTCGTCGCGCAGGCGACCAACACGCCGCTCGGCCTCGGCCACCAGCTCGCGCTGCTCGGCATCCTGCTGCTCACGTCGAAGGGCGCGGCCGGCGTCACCGGCAGCGGCTTCATCGTGCTCGCCGCGACGCTATCGGCGCTCGGCGACGTGCCGGTCGCGGGGCTCGTCATCATCTTCGGCATCGATCGCTTCATGTCGGAGGCGCGCGCGCTCACCAACGTCGTCGGCAACACGGTCGGCACGCTGGTCGTCGCCCGCTGGTGCCGCGAGCTCGACGAGGACCGGCTGCGCACGCGGCTCGCCGAGGGGCCGGCCGCCGAGGAGGCGGCGGAGGTCGTCCAGGTCGCGTAGCCTGACGCGCGCGGGCGCGGCGGCGGTACTGTCGGCCGTTGCTGGCCCACGCGCTCGTCGCGCTCTCCGGCGCCTTCCTGCTCTTCCTCCTCGAGCCGATGGCGGCCAAGGCGATCCTGCCGTGGTTCGGCGGCGCGCCGGCGGTGTGGACGACCTGCCTCGTCTTCTTCCAGGCGCTGCTGCTGGCCGGCTACGCGTACGCGCACGCGGGGCGGCGCCTCGGCGCGCGGCAACAGGCGATCGTGCACGTCGGGCTGCTCGGGCTGTCGCTCGCGACCTTGCCGGTGCTGCCGTCGACGGCATGGAAGCCGCCGGGCGGCGACCTGCCGATCGCGCGCATCGTCGCCGCGCTGGCCGCCGGCGTCGGCGTGCCGTACCTGGTGCTCGCGTCGACGACGCCGCTCCTGCAGGCGTGGCTCGCGCGGCACGACGCCGATCCGCGCTACCGGCTGTACGCGTGGTCGAACGCGGGCTCGCTGCTCGCGCTCGTCGGCTATCCGCTCGTCGTCGAGCGGTACACGTCGCTGGCCGTGCAGGCGTGGGCGTGGTCGGCGGCGTACGTCGTCTTCGCGGCGGCGTGCGGCTGGCTCGCGCTGCGCCCGCGCACCGAGGCCGCGCCCGCGCCCGCCGGAGCCGGAGCCGGAGCCGACGCGGGCGCCACCGCCACCGCCACCCACGCCGACGCCGACGCCACCACGCGCCTCACCGCCGGCACCGTCGCCCTCTGGTTCGGCCTCGCCGCCTGCGGCTCCGGCCTCCTGCTCGCCATCACGAACCAGCTCACCCTCGACGTCGCGGTCGTCCCGCTCCTCTTCATCGCGCCGCTCGCCATCTACCTCGTCTCGTTCATCGTCGCCTTCGCGGGCCGCTACCGCTCGCTCGCCTGGCGCACCGCCTACCCGTTCTGCCTCGCCGCGATGGCGCTCGTCGCCGACGCCGGCGTGCAGGCCTCGCTGTCGTGGCAGGTCGCGGCCGCCCTCGCCACGCTCACCGCCGGCTGCATGGTCTGCCACGGCGAGCTCGCCCGCCTCGCGCCCGCGCCGCGCCACGCCACCGCCTACTACCTGACGATGGCCGCCGGCGGCGCGGCCGGTGGCGCCTCGGTCGCGATCGTCGCGCCGCTCGTCTTCACGGAGCTGTGGGAGCTGCCGGTCTTCCTGCTGCTGCCGCCGCTCCTCCGCCTCGCGATCTTCCTCCGCGATCCGACCTGGCGCGAGCGCCCGCGCGTCCGCGCCGCCGCCGTCGCCGGCACCATCCTCCTCACGATCGCCGGCGCCATCCTCCTCGCGCGCCCGCTGCTCGACCGCCCGGGCGTCGAGCTCGCGTCGTCGCGCAGCTTCTACGGCACGCTGCGCGTCGTCGATCTCGGCCGCGGCCTGCCGATCGCGCAGCGCCGCCTCGTCCACGGCCGCATCGAGCACGGCGCGCAGCTCCTCGATCCCGCGCGCAAGGACGAGCCGATCTCCTACTACGGCCACGGCACCGGCCTCGACCTCGCGATCCGCCACCACCCGCGCCGCGTCGCCGGCCAGCCGCTGCGCATCGGCGTCATCGGCCTCGGCGCCGGCACCATCGCCGCCCTCGGCGCGCGCGGCGACTCGATCCGCTTCTTCGAGCTCGACCCGCAGGTCGCCGCCGACGCCCGCCGCTGGTTCACCTTCCTCGCCGACAGCCCGGCCACCGTCGACGTCGTGCTCGGCGACGGCCGCCTCTCGCTCGAGCGCGAGCTGCGCGAGCCGGCCGCGCCGCGCTACGACGTGCTCGTCGTCGACGCCTTCCTGGGCGACGCCATCCCGGTCCACCTGCTCACCCGCGAGTGCGCCGCGATCTACGGCCGCGCGCTCGCCGACGACGGCGTGCTCGTCGTCCACGTCTCCAACCGCAACCTCGACCTCGTCCCGGTCGTGCGCGGCCTCGCCGAGGCCCTCGGCCGGGTCGCGCTCCGCGTCGACCGCGACGGCGGCGGCCTCGCCGAGCGCAGCCGCTGGATGCTCGTCACGTCGAACCCCGCCTACCTCGCGCTGCGCAGCAGCGGGCGCACCACAGTCGACCTGCCGCTCGATCCGCCGGTGCGCTGGACCGACGGCTACTCGAGCCTCGTCGGCGTGCTCACCTGGTGACGATCACGCCGGCGGCGTCCATCGTCGAACGCGCGCGAGCGTTCGCTAGGCCAGGCCGGCCTGCTTGGCGACCTCGGCGGCGAAGTCGTCCTTCTTCTTCTCGAGGCCCTCGCCCAGCTCGAAGCGCGCGAAGCGGCGGATCTTGATGTTCTCGCCGATCTTCGCGATCAGCTCCTGCGTCACCTGCTCGATCGTCTTGTCCGGGTTCTTCACGAACGCCTGATCGAGGAGGCAGATCTCCTTCAGCCACTTCGAGAGCTGGCCGTCCACCATCTTGGCGACGACCTGCTCCGGCTTGCCCGACTCCTTGCCCTTGGCCAGGAGCACCTCGCGCTCGCGCTCGACGAGGCCGGGGTCGACCTCGTCCTTGCGGACGAACTGCGGGTTCATCGCCGCGATCTGCATCGCGACGTCGCGGGTGAACGCGACGAAGTCCTCGTTGCGCGCGACGAAGTCGGTCTCGCAGTTGACCTCGAGCAGCACGCCGATGCGGCCGCCGCCGTGGATGTACGACACCACGGCGCCCTCGGTCGCCTCGCGGCCGGCCTTCTTCGCCGCCTTGGCGAGGCCCTTCTTGCGCAGGTAGTCGATCGCCTTCTCGGTGTCGCCCTCGGTCTCGACGAGCGCCTTCTTGCAGTCGGCCATGCCGGCGCCGGTGCGCTCGCGCAGGTCCTTGATCATCCCAGCGTTGACTTCAGCCATGACGGTCTCCTGACGAAAGGACGGCGGGCGCATCGGCCCGCCGCTCGTGAAGCGTGACGCGTGACGTATCGGCGCGCGGCCGCGGAGCTACTGCCGATCTACTGCCGAGCTACTGCTGATCCGGCGACGCCGACGCCTCGGGGTCGAACATCGGGCCGCGCGACGACATCTCGACGCGCGGGCCATCGCCGCCCGACGACACGTGGATGACGCGCTCGTCGCCCTCGTCGCGCTGGCCCCGGGTGTGGGCCCGCTCCTTCCAGACCTTGGTGCCGATCAGCGCGGCGTCGGCGATGCGGCTGGTGAACAGCTTGATCGCGCGGATCGCATCGTCGTTGCCGGGGATGACGTAGTCGATCATGTCCGGATCGCAGTTGGTGTCGGTCACCGCGACCACCGGCAGCTCCAGCTTGCGCGCCTCGTCGACGGCGATGTGCTCCTTCGCCGGATCGACGACGAACACCATGCCGGGCAGCTTGTTCATGCCCTTGATGCCGCCGAGCGACTTCATCAGCTTGTCGCGGTCGCGGCGGATCTCGATCTGCTCGCGCTTGGTGAGCGCGAGGATGGTGCCGTCCTCCTCCATCTTCTCCAGCGACTTCAGGCGCTCGAGCGAGCCCTTGACGGTCTTGAAGTTGGTGAGGGTGCCGCCCAGCCAGCGCTGGGTGACGTAGAGCTGACCCGAGCGGGTCGCCTCCTCGGCGATCACGTCCTGGGCCTGCTTCTTGGTGCCGACGAACAGCACCAGCTCGCCGCGCGAGGTCGCATCGACCACCGCCTGGAACGCCTGGCGGAACATCTTGACCGTGTGGGTCAGGTCGATGATGTGGATGCCGTTGCGCGCGCCGAAGATGTACTGCTTCATCTTCGGGTTCCACCGGCCGGTGTTGTGGCCGAAGTGGACGCCAGCCTCGAGCAACTGGCGCATGGCGATCGGGTTCTGGGACGTCGCTTCCTGCATCGTTTCCATGTCGTTCTCCGTTGGGCCTCCGGCGCCGTCATCGGCCGGCGAGAACCCCGGGTCGCCCGACGGCATGTCGGAGCGGGGGGCCACGGTCGCCGGCCTCGGGAGCCGTGGGAAGTTGGAGGCGCGATCTACCACGCGGCGCACCCCTCGGGCAAGCCGCGTCCGCGCGCAGATCCGCCAGTAATGTCAGTGGCTTCGACGGGCGTCGCTCAGCGCGTGGCCGGGTGAGGCTGCGTCCCGGCGTCGATCGGGTGGTGAACGGCCGCCGGCGCGGAGCCGGAGCCCGAGCCGGGCTCGTCCTTGGTCGCCTCGCGGACGCCGGCCTTCACGCCGCGCTCGAGCTTGTCGACGACGGGGCCGGCCTTCTGGTCGACGCCGTCGCGCATGTCCTTGGCCTCCTGCGTGCTCCAGATCGCGCGGACGTGACCGAAGAAGGTGCGCTTGCCGAGCTTCACGGTCGCTCCACAGAAGACGAGGACCCCGACGATGGCGACCGTGATGAGGAACCGCACGCGCCGAAGATAGCATCGCGCCCTCGCCCGGGCCGGTCTGCCTTGCCGCCGCCGCGCCGCGCGCGGGCCGCGCTACTCGCCGGGGAAGGTGCGCGGGGGCAGGGTGCGGCCCAGGGCGGCGGCGGCGGCGGTGGCCGCGGCGAAGGCGTGGTCGGCTGCGGAGGCGTCGCCGCGGCGGTGGGCGGCGCGGCCGCGCAGCCACCAGAGGAGGACGACGTCCTCGTCGCCGGCGTCGCGGCGGGTGGCGGCGAGCGCGGCGTCCCAGCCGGGGCCGGGGTCGGCGGCGAGCGCGAGGCGGACCAGCTCGCGCATCGCGGCGAGCACCGGCGTGGCGTCGGTCTCGGCGGCGGGGACCTGCTCGAGCACGCGGCGCGCGGCGGCGGCCTGGCCGCGGGTGGCGGCGAGGGTCGCGTAGTAGAGCGCGGCGGCGGCCGGCGGGTGATCGCGGAACCGCTCGCGGCCGGTCCGGTGCGCGTGCTCGGCGGCGTCGAACGCGCCGGCGAGGTCGCCCGACCACCAGCGCAGCTCGGCGAGGTTGTACCAGCTCCACACCTCGAAGTGGTCGTAGCCCATCCGGTTGGCGACCTCGACGACGCGCGCGGCGTCGGCCTCGGCCTCGGCCGTCTTGCCGAGCATGCGCCACAGGTTGATCCGGTTGAACAGCGCGGTCGCGACGTGGAAGGTGTCGCCGACCGCCTCGCAGCGGGCGAGGACGTCGTCGAGGACGGCGCGGGCGAGGTCGAGGTGGCCGAGGCGCCGCAGCACGCCGCCGAGCATCACCATCGAGCCGGCGCGGGTCTCGTGATCGCCGAGGGTGTCGGCGGCGGCGGCGGCGGCCTCGAGCGCGGCCTGCGCCTCGGGCAGGCGGCCCTGGCGCGCGCGGACGACGCCGAGCCAGTTGTCGAGGCGGGCGCGCACGCGGGGCGGCAGGTCGGGCGGCGCGACGGCGAGCGCGCGATCGACGAGGCGCGACAGCTCCTGGACCTGGAAGCTGAAGTCGCAGATCGCGGCCTCGGCGACGAGGAGCTCGACGACCGCGGCGGTGTCGCCGGCGGCCTCGGCGAGCGCGCGGGCGGCGATGACGTCGGCCTTGCCGGCCTCGTAGTGGGTGAGCATGCGGCGGGCGTCGCCGCGCAGGCCGAGGAGGCGCTGGCGGGTCGCGGGTGGCGCGGCGGCGGCCTGCTCGAGCGCGAGGGTGAGCCAGCGGACGACCGCCTGCCAGGCGTGCTGCGCGCGGGCGTGCTCGGCGAGGCGGGTGTAGCGATCGATGGCGAGGGCGGCTTCGCCGGCGCGGGCGGCGTGGTACGCGACGCGCGGCCAGCGGGCGGCGACGTCGGGCAGCGCGAGCAGGTGGGCGAGGACGGCGGCGTGGATCGCGGGGCGCACGGCGTCGGCGAGCGCGGAGGCGATCGCGTCCTGCTCGGTCTCGGTGCGGAAGCGGTAGCCGGCGGCGTCGCCGGCGGCGTCGGCGTCGGCGGTGCCGTCGTCGGTGTCGGGGTCGCGGGTCAGGAGGCCGGCGGAGACGAGGCGGGCGAGGCCGATCGCGGTGTCGATCGTGACGCCGGCGGTCGGGACGCGCGCGGCGGCGTCGGCCTCGGCGGCGGAGAAGCTCGCGCCGAGGAGCGCGCAGGCGCGGGCGAGCTCGGGCAGGCCGGGGCCGAGCGCGGCCAGCTCGCGCTCGACGAACCAGTGGACGCCGGGGGTCGGCGGCAGGAAGTCGAGCTCGTCGGCGGCGAGGTACCAGACGTCGCTGCCCGGGTGGCGGCGGACGAGGCCGGCGCGGCGCAGCTCGCGGGTGAGCGCGGCGACGACGCCGGGGACGCCGCCGCAGCGGGTCGCGAGCCGCGCGATCAGCGTGTCGGGGACGCGGCGCGCGGGGAGGAGCATCGCGCGGAGGAGATCGCGGGTGGCGACGCGGTCGAGCGGCGCGAGCTCGACGACGGCGGTGCGGCCGCCCTCGAGCCAGCCGGGGCGGGCGGCGCGCACGGTGTCGGCGGCGGCGATCGCGAGCCAGAGCGGCCGGTCGAGCGCGCGGGCGGCGATCGCGAGCGCCTCGAGCACGGGGTCGTCGAGCCACTGGCCGTCGTCGACGATGATCGCGAGCGGGCCGCGCTGGAGCGCGGCGTCGATCGCGGCGCGGACGCGCTCGGTCGTCGAGGCGTGCGGGGACGGCGCGGTCGCCGGGGCGAGTGCGGCCGCACCGGCGAGGCGCTCGACGACCAGGCGGGTCGCGGCGGCGACGTCGGCGCCGAACGCGCGCGTGCCGTCGATGCGGACGACGCGCGCCTCCGGCGCGTGCGCGGCGACGAGCGCCGCCAGCTCGGCGGCGAGCCGTGACTTGCCGCTGCCGGGACCGCCGAGCGCGATCCAGACCGCGGCCGGTCC
>DASZXE010001148.1:0-2436 GCA_035546475.1 Kofleriaceae bacterium | reverse complement strand
GGGGACCGACGGGGCCTGCGCCGCGGGCAGGCGGACGGTGAACGTGCTGCCGCGGCCGGGGCCCGCGCTGTCGGCGGTGATCGAGCCGCCGTGCAGCTCGGTCAGGTCGCGGACCAGCGCGAGGCCGAGGCCGAGGCCGCCCTGGCGGAGGCCGTCGCGGCGCCCCTGGGTGAACAGGTCGAAGATGCGCGGCAGCAGGTCGGCGTCGAGGCCGATGCCGTCGTCGGCGACGGTGACGACGATGTCGGCGCCCTCGCGGCGGGCGGCGACCGCGATGTGGCCGCCCGGCTCGGTGTAGCGGGCCGCGTTGGTGAGCAGGTTCGCCATCACCTGCGCGAGGCGGACGCTGTCGCCGAGCACGAGCAGGCCGGGCGCGACGTCGGCGGTGAGCGTGTGCCGGCGCTCGTCGACGAGCGGGCCGGTCATCTCGACCGCGCGCGCGATGACGTCGCCGAGCGCGATCGGCCGCAGGTCGAGCGCCAGCTTGCCGCGGGTGATGCGGGCGACGTCGAGCAGGTCGTCGACGAGGCGGGTGACGTGCTCGACCTGGTGGGCGAGGACGTCGTGCTCGCGGTCGAGGCCGCCGCCGCGCTGCTGGATGAGCTCGAGCGCGGTCTGGATCGGCGCCAGCGGGTTGCGCAGCTCGTGGCCGAGGATGGCGAGGAACTCGTCCTTGCGGCGGTCGGCGGCCTCGGCGGCCATCCGGGCCTCGCGCTCCGACGCGAACAGGCGCGCGCGCTCGATCGCCTGCGCGGCCTGCTGGGCGAGGGCGTCGACGAAGACCCGCTCCGGCTCGTCGAAGACGTGCTCGGGCTCGACGTCGAGCTCGAGCGCGCCGATCGCGCGGCCGGCGACGACCATCGGCACCGCGGCGCGGGCCTCGTAGATCGCGCGGCCGAGGCGCACGCAGGTGGCGACCGCGCTGCCGGCGTCGAGCGGGATCCGGCGCAGCGGCTCGAGCGCCTCGGGCCGGTAGCCGCGGGCGCGCGCCAGCTCGAGCGTGGCGTGGCGGCCGGTGCCGTCGAGGAGGAAGACGGCGCCGGCGGTGGCGCCGGTCGCCGACAGCCCCTCGCCGATCAGCACGTCGAGGACCTCCTCGGGCGTCGTCGACGCCGACAGCTTGTCGGTGACGTGGTGGAGGTGGACGAGCGCGTCGTGGGCGCGGCGCGGGCCGGTGATGTCGCGGGTGAAGCAGCGCGAGTGGACGAGCGCGCCGTCGCGGCAGAGCGCGCTGGCGTCGATGACGACGTGGGCGATCGAGCCATCGTTGCGGCGCAGGCGGGCCTCGTGGGCGCGCACGGTGCGGTCGCCCGCCAGCCGGCCGAGCAGCTCGTCGGCGGCGGCGCGGTCGACGTGGAGGTCGCGGAGGTCGCAGCCGATGTAGTCGTCGCGGCTGTAGCCGAGCAGGTCGAGCTGCGCGCGGTTCGCCCACAGGATGCGGCCGTCGGGGGCGATCCACTGGATGCCGACCACCGCGTTCTCGACGAAGTCGTGGAGGTCCGCCTCGCGGGCGTCGGCCGCGCGCTCGAGCTCCTCGGCGCGGCGCACCTCCTCGCGCATCGCCCGCACGGCGTACTGGCCGCGCACGATCTCGCGGCGGACCGGCTCGTCGATGGCGGCGCCCTGGTACGCCTCGGCGGGCAGCACGTAGGTGTGCGCGCCGAGGACGCGGCCGAGGTTCGTCTCGTCGGCGGCGCCGGGGAAGTGCGAGAGCGCGCACGCGCACAGCAGCGAGAACTGGTGCTGGCAGCTCAGCCCGGCCCACAGCTCCTCGAGCGCGAGGGCGAGCGCCGGGTCGCCGGCGGCCCACGCGACGTCGACGAGCTCGCCGTAGGCGCGGACGCGGCCGGAGGCGGTCGGGCGGCGGGCCTCCTCGATCGCGGTGCCGAGCACGTGGTAGCCGCGCACGCGGTTGAGGCGGCCGCCGCCGGCGATCGACGCCAGCAGCTCGGCCGGTTCGAGCTCGAGCACGCGGCCGGCGCGGCGGAGCGCGTCGATGTCGACGCCGTCGGCCTGCAGGTGGTCGTCGATCGCGCGGCGGTGGCCGGCGGCGGCGATGACCAGGCAGGCGTCGCCGCGGGTGATGCCGGCGCGCAGGTAGCGGAAGGCGGCGTCGAGCACGAACGGCTGCCCGTCGTAGAACTGCACCGCGTGGGCGTGGTCGTCGTGCGCGACCACCTCGGCGGCAAGCCGCGCCGGTACCGGCTCGCCGCGGGAGCTCATCCGATAGGTGTGGGCGGCGGTCGGCGGTTCGACAAGTCCGCCGATCGACGTCCGGCAGAGGCGGGCTCGGCCGTCACTCGATCGTCACCGAGAGCTGCCGGAGCGCCAGGCCGCCGCGGCTGTCGCGCAGCACGATCCAGAGCCAGGCGGGGCCGGGATCGGGCGTCGTCCACGTCGTGCTGGCGGTGGTCGCGGGATCGTCCTCGCCGACCG
>DASZXE010001147.1:0-3746 GCA_035546475.1 Kofleriaceae bacterium | reverse complement strand
CGTCGGCCGCCGAGCTGCGCCCGCGCTGGCGCGCGTGGGCCGCCGTGCGCGAGGCGTGTCCGGTCGGCCACGACCACCGCTACGACGACGATCAGCTCCGCTACCACTACGCGGGCGATCGCCGCGGCCTCGATCGCTAGGCGGCGGTGCGCGGCTCGCTCGTCGCCGGCGCGAGCGGCGCCAGCGCGTCGCCGACCTTCGCCACCAGGGCGCCGCGATCGAACGGCTTGCCGATGAACTGCCAGCCGGGGATCGGCGTGCCGTGGTGGTACCCCGACATGAACAGGACGCGCAGGTCGGGCGACTCGCGCACCAGCTCGTGGGCGAGATCGCGGCCCGACATCCCGGGCATCACCATGTCGGTGATCAGCAGATCGAGGCGCCCGCAGGTGCGCGACAGCTCCAGCGCGTCGGGCCCCGACCCCGCGCACACGACCTCGAAGCCGGCGCGCGCGAGCATCCGCTCGGTCAGCCGCCGCACCGCCTCGTCGTCCTCGACGAGCATGATCCGCCCGCGCGCGACGCCGGCGCGGGTGACCGACGTCGCCTCGAGCGCCAGATCGGTCGCCGGCAGCGACACCAGGAAGCGGGTGCCGCGCCCGGCCTCCGACCTGACCGTGATCTCGCCGCCGGCCTGCTGGACGATGCCGTAGACGGTCGCCAGCCCGAGCCCCGAGCCCTTGCCCTGCGGCTTGGTCGTGAAGTACGGCTCGAAGATGCGGGCGAGCACGTCGGGCGGCATGCCGCTGCCGTCGTCGACGACCTCGAGCGTCACCCGGCCCGCGCCCCCCGTCTCGAGGGTGCCGACCGCGATCGAGAGCTCGCCGCGCGCCGGCAGCGCGTCGCGCGCGTTGACGACCAGGTTCATCACGACCTGCTCGAGCTGCGACGGATCGATCAGCACGCGCGCCCCCTCGACCGCCGAGATCGACAGCCGGTGCTGCTCGCCGAGCGCGCGGCGCAGCACCGGCTCCATGTCGCCGACCAGGGTGCCGACGTCGACCACCTTCGGCTTCACCATCTCGCGCCGGCTGAAGGTCAGGAGCTGGGCGACCAGGTCGGCCGCCTGCCGCGACGCCTGCACGATCGTCGCCGCCGCGTCCTTGTCCTCGCTGTCGGTCACCACGTCCTCGAGGAAGGAGGCGTTGTTCATGATGACGAACAGCAGGTTGTTGAAGTCGTGGGCGATGCCGCCGGCGAGCTGGCCGACCAGCGCCAGCTTCTCGCGGTGCGCCGCCTTGGTCTGGCGGTCGCGCTCGTCGGTGATGTCGGTCATGACGATCACCGTCTCGCCGCCCTCGGCGGCGGTGTGGGCGGCGACGGTGTACGCGCGCTCGGGGCTGCCGACGGTGACCTGCTCGCGCAGATCGCCGCCGACCAGCCGGTCGCACGGGATGCCGGCGACCTGCGCGACCTGGGCGCCGGCGACCAGCGCGCCGATCGTGCGCGCGCGGGTCGTCACCCACGGGTTGACCAGCACGCAGCGGCGCTCCTCGTCGAGGACGATCACGCCGACCGGCAGGTTGGTGACCACCCGCTCGAGCCGGCGCCAGTCGGCGCTCTGCACCGCCTGCACGCGGCGCACCAGCATGACGTTCTTGATCGCGAGCGCGGCCTGGCTCGCGATCGCGACGAGCAGCTCGAGGTCGCGGGGGCCGAACACGGCGTTGGTCGCCTGCGAGTCGAGCTGGATGACGCCGAGCCACTCGGTCTCGCCGGCGTCGTAGACGAGCGGCACCGCCATCAGCGAGCGCACGCCCTGCGCCGACAGGCTGGCCGAGCGGGCCAGCTCGAGCTCGCCGTCGCGCTCGGTGCGCAGGTACGGCTCCTGCGTCGACATGATCTGCGACAGCACCGCCGTCGACAGCGCGCTGGCGACCGGCGCGCCGCGGCGGTCGCGCGCGATCGTCGCGCACGGCGTCCGCGACTGCGGCGGGTAGACGATGATCGCGCCGCGGTCGGCGCGCAGGAGCTGGAAGCAGGTCGCCAGCACCCGCTCGAGCAGGCGGTCGAGGTCGTGCTCGACGCCGATCGCGCGGCCGAGCTCGACGACCGCGCGCAGCCGCCGCAGCTCCTCGCGCTCGGCGGCGGCGGTGAGCGCGTCGGGCCCGTCGGCCTCGGCGTCGCCGCGCTCGAAGCGCAGGCGGCTCGGGCCGATCAGGAGCTCGGCGCCGTCGTCGAGCGCGGCCACGCCGACCCGCCGGTGGCCGACGAAGGTGCCGCGCCGCGAGCCGAGGTCGCGCACCAGCCAGCGCCGGCCGTCGAGGACGATCTCGGCGTGCAGCCGCGACACCATCGCGTCGTCGACGACGATGTCGCAGCCGGCGGCGCGGCCGATGGTGAGGCGCTCGCCGATCGGGTAGCGCCGCTGGGAGCCGAGGTCGACGAGCGCCGGCATCAGGGCAGCTCGTCGATGAGGAAGGCGCCGGGCGAGAACGACGTCCCGCACCGGCTGCTGAGGATCGGCCGCACGCAGCTCGGGTCGTGGGCGGCGACGAGTTTGAACCGGGCGGCGTTGTACTTGTTCACGCACACCGCGCCGTTCGGGCCCCACTCGGCCTCCGGCTTCCAGGCCTCGGTGTCGACCTGGACGCCGACGTCGTCGTACAGGTTCAGCAGGGTGCCGTCGACGGTGTACGGCGTGCCGTTGCCGCAGTAGTCGCCGCGCAGGAGCCGCACGCAGCTCGCGAGCTGGTCGCCGTAGCCGCGCCACGATCGGTAGCCCATCTCGACGCACTTCGCGATCGACTTGCCGCGGCACGCCCAGGTGAACAGGCCGGCGCCCGCCGTGTAGTGGGCCGTGTCGCCGAGGACCGTCGTCCACGCGCCCGGCACCGCGACCGCGGCGATCGGGCCCTGGTCGTCGCTGCCGCACAGCGGCTGCCAGCCGCCGCCGCTGTCGTACGACACCGTGTAGAACCACAGGTCCGACTCCGGGCCGGTCCCGGCCTCGGCGCCGTCGATGCGGAGGGCCACCGGCGAGGTCACCCGCACGCCGACGCCGAGCGACGAGACCAGCTTCTGGAGGAGCCGCGGCGTGTTGTCGACGAGCGGCGTGTGGACGGCGAGCGTGGTCACCTGGCCGACCCAGGTGGAGCCGACCACGCGCGCGCCCGCGGTCGGCGGCGACGTCGCGGTGCCGGTCAGCTCGGCGGCGGCCACGCGGCTGCCGGATGCGTCGACGCCGGACAGTTGCGCGCCGTCGAGGCTGGCGCCGTTGAGCCTGGTGCCGTTCAGGCTGGTGCCGTTGAGCCTGGTGCCGTTCAGGCTGGTGCCGTTCAGGCTCTGCACCGCGCCGGTGGTCTCACCCAGCTCCGGCTCGTCGACACACGCCCCCACCAGCAGCAGCAACGGGATGAGCACCTGACGCATGGAACTCCTTGGACGCGCGAGCCCCGCGGCTCTGCGCCATCTCGGTTCGTCCATCGGCCGGATCGTTTCGGATAACAGCCGGGTACGGTGAACAGGCCGTCAGCGCGCGGACAGGCAGACGCGCAAGCCGACGCTCGCCTCGCGCAAGGTCGGCGCCGCCTCGTTCCGGTTGGCGACGTCGGCCGTCTTGCGATCGTGGTAGAAGCGGCCACCCCGGAGCACGTAGCCGCCGGGCGCGCCGGCGGTCCACTCGAAGGCGTTGCCGGCGGTGTCGGCGAGGCCGTACGGGCTGGTCGACCCGGGGTGGCTGCCGACCTCGTCGAGGCCCATGAGCTCGCGGCCGTACGTCAGATCGAAGTTGGCGTCGTCGGGGG
>DASZXE010001146.1:0-2404 GCA_035546475.1 Kofleriaceae bacterium | reverse complement strand
GGTCCTCGGGCAGGACTGACTCCAGGTCGACCGCTCGCATCTCGAGCTGGTTGCGCTGGGCGGTGCGCACGCGCGGCTTCCGTGTCGACTTCACGTCGGCCAATGGATCACAGCGACCAATTTTTCACAAACTCTGAGGCCCCGAGGGCCGCAGGCTCCCAGCCGGGGCCCGGGCGCCGCGAGGTTCTTCTCCTCCGACAGGCCCCGGCAGGCCCCCGACGGGCGCCGCTCGGGGGGCGACAGCCGCCGGCTCGCGCCCCGCGCCCCCGTCCTCGCGCGGGCCTCCCCGCCTCGCGCGAGCCGCGCCCCCGCGCTCGTCGCTACTGCAGCGACGCGGGCACCGTGCCCGGCGTGGGCGCGGTGTAGTTCGCGGCCATCGCCTGCGAGTCCCAGGTCATCCGCACCGCCTCGGACATCTCGTCGTCGCCGGTGATGCCGTTGCCGGTGCCGGCGTGGCTCTCGTTCGCCCCCTCGAAGGCGATCCGCTTGTAGCTGGTGGCGGTGCCGCTGGTGTCGGTCTCCATGTCGAAGACCGGGTTGGGCATGTCGACGGCGTACGGGGTCGCGATCGCGTCGGCGTCGGGGCCGTCGGTCGCCGTCTTGGCGATGAACGTGTTGGCCGCCGACGGCGCGTTGCCGGCGTTGACCAGGTCGACGTCCTTCACGTTGTCCGACACGCCGTCCCAGTAGAAGAGCGCCACCATCTCGCCGGCGTTGGTGAGGCCGACGTTGGGCGTGCCGGTCGGGTTCCACACCTTCACCATGGCGACCGAGTTGCCCAGCTCCTCGAGGGTGTAGTTCGGTGGCACGCCGTAGACCGACTGGAACATCACCGCGTCGGAGGCGACCACGACGACGCCGTGGGGCAGGATCGTCGAGCCGGCCGGGAACCGCTGCAGGAAGTCGGTGACATCGAGCGTCGGCTGCGCCATGCCGGCCGCCACCGCCGGCACCAGGAAGTAGTTGTTCACGTCGCTGAGGTAGTAGTTGCTGAGGTCGACCGGCAGCGCGGTCGGGTTGTAGATCTCGACGAACTCGTCGCCGCCGGTGGTCTTCACCTCGGTGAGCAGCAGGTGCGGCGCCAGCGTGACGAGGCCGGTCATGCACGTCGACGTGCAGCCGTCGGTCTCGTTCAGGTTGCCGTCGTCGCACTGCTCGACGCCCATGTGGACGATGCCGTCGCCGCAGCGCGCGTCCATGCACGCGTTGGTGCAGGCGTCGGTGTCGACCATGTTGCCGTCGTCGCACTGCTCGCCGGGCTGCAGCACGCCGTCGCCGCAGCCGGGCATCGTGCAGGCGTTGGTGCAGGCGTCGTCGTTGACCATGTTGCCGTCGTCGCACTGCTCGACGCCCATGTGGACGAAGCCGTCGCCGCAGCTCGCGTTCGCGCAGGTGTTCAGGCAGGCGTCGGTGTTCGCCATGTTGCCGTCGTCGCACTGCTCCATGCCGGCGCGGACGAAGCCGTCGCCGCAGGTCGCGTTCATGCACGTGTTGAGGCAGGCGTCGGTGTTCGACTGGTTGCCGTCGTCGCACGCCTCGCCGGCCTGCATGATGCCGTCGCCGCAGGTCGGCAGCGCGCAGGCGTTGGTGCAGCCGTCGGTGTTCACCATGTTGCCGTCGTCGCACGCCTCGCCGGGGCCGACGATGCCGTCGCCGCACACCGCGTTCGTGCACGCGTTGGTGCAGGCGTCGGTGTCGACCTGGTTGCCGTCGTCGCACTCCTCGCCGGGGCCGACGATGCCGTCGCCGCAGACCGCGTGCTTGCACGCGTTCGTGCACGCGTCGGTGTTCACCATGTTCATGTCGTCGCACTCCTCGACGCCGGCCTCGACGATGCCGTCGCCGCAGCGGGCGGCCTCGCACACGTTGGTGCAGGCGTCGGTGTCGACCTGGTTGCCGTCGTCGCACGCCTCGCCCTGCTCGACGTCGCCGTTGCCGCACATCGGCTGGCACTCGGGCGCGGTGTCGCAGTCGGGGTCGGCGCAGTCGGCGAGGCCGTCGCCGTCCTCGTCGCCGGGGACGTCGCACTGCTCGACGGCTTGCTGGTTGCATTGCTGTCCGACGCAGTCGCGGTTGTCACCGCAGCCGGCGGCGGAGACGGCCAGCGCCAGCAGGAGCGCCAGGGCGAGGGATCGCGGAGAGAGGATCAGGTTCGACATCGTGGTTGTTCCTGCAAGGCTAGCGGGCACGTCGCGCCCCGGTCCGTCCAGGGCGCGCGACGCGAGCATAGAGCCAATCGAGGGAGCGTGCCCACCGGCGCGACGGCGTCATGCGTCAGGCGCCGTGGCGGCGACGCGCCGTCACCGTCCCGTGACGAGCGGGGCGGTGAGCGCGGCGCAGTCGGCGGGCGCCAGGCGGGCGAGGTCGCCGCCGTCGACGCGCGCGGGACAGCCGGCGGCCGACG
>DASZXE010001145.1:0-1612 GCA_035546475.1 Kofleriaceae bacterium | reverse complement strand
GGTGGCCGTGCCGGCGGGCGTGGCCGGCGTCGTCGTGCCCGCCGGCGTCGAGGTCGTCGACGTCGTCGGAGACGTGGGCGACGTGGGCGCCGGCGGCGCGGGAGGCGGCAGCGGGGGCAGGTTGCGCGCGCTGCCTGGCAGCCTGTCGACCCAGGCGTACGCCTGCCGGCGCAGCAGCGCGCAGCTGTCGAAGTCGCCCACCTTGCAGCCCTGCTTCGCGAGCGCGAGCGCGTCGGCGATCGAGTCGTTGTCGAGCAGCCCCTCGTCGATCATCGCCGCGGTGAGCTGCGCGGCGACGCCGCAGCCGTGCGGCGTGGTGCCTTCGCACTGCGCGCGCGCGAGCGCGA
The DNA here is from genome assembly GCA_035546475.1 of Kofleriaceae bacterium. Lineage (GTDB taxonomy): Bacteria > Myxococcota_A > Polyangia > Haliangiales > Haliangiaceae > UBA2376. Next base: position 1,265 of record DASZXE010001145.1, on the reverse strand, counting down.
GGCCGTGGCGGAGCGCGGCCTCCTGGCGCGCCTTGTCGGCGTCGACCTCGAACAGCCAGCCCTCGTCGAACAGCCCGGCGAGCGCGAGGCAGGCGGCCGGATCCTGGGCCGCGCCGTCGTCGGCGCCGGGGCCGCGCGCGGGATCGCACGCGAGCCGGTAGACCTCGACCGCCGCGCCGCGCTCGGGCGCGCCGCCGCCCTTGCCCTGCGCGAGCAGGTCGCCGTAGCGGGTGCAGGCGGCGATCGCGCCGTGGCCGTCCTGACACTGCTGCTTGCAGTCGTCGCGGTCCTTGCAGACCGGCGCCGCGCGGGCCGGCGTCGCGATCGCGACGAGCGCGAGCGACAGAGACACGACGAGCGTGAGCACGAGCCCCCGGGCGCGCATGGTGCGAGCATGAGCGGTCGCCCCGGCGAGATCAACGCGCGGGCGGGCGCGACTCCGGCGCCCCGCGAGGCCGCGGCTCCGCGCCGCCGGGCTACGATGGGGGGATGACGTCGACCATCGGCGCGGGCCTGCCGCGCGTCCTCGCCGCGCGCTTCGTCGTCGCGCTGCGCGAGGGTGGCTCCTTGCCCGGCGTGATCGAGGGCGACGATGGCCGGCTGTGGGTCGGCAAGTTCCGCGGCGCCGGCCAGGGCGCGGCCGCGCTGGTCGCCGAGGTGATCGGCGGCGAGCTGGCGCGGGCGCTCGGCCTGCCGATGCCGGCGCAGGTCGTGCTCGGCGTGCCGCCCCGCTTCGGCATCACCGACGGCGATCCGGAGGTGAACGAGCTGCTCGCCCGCAGCCCCGGCGACAACCTCGGCGTCGAGTTCCTGCCGTCGGCGATCGGCTACGACCCGGCGGCGCGCGCGGCGGTCGACGCCGAGCTCGCGGCGCGGGTGATCGCCTTCGACGTGCTGATGGGCAACGTCGATCGCACGTTCCGCAACCCGAACCTGCTGTGGTCGGGCGGGCGGCTGTGGCTCATCGATCACGGCGCGGCGCTCTACTGGCAGCACGGCTGGGAGGGCGGCACCGCCGGCGCGACGGCGCCGTTGCCGCGGCTCGCCGAGCACGTGCTGTGGCCGGTGGCGGGCGACGTCGCCGCGGCGGCGGCGTGGCTCGCGGAGGCGGCCGGGGACGACGCGCTCGCCGCCGCGCTCGCGCTCGTGCCCGATGCGTGGCTCGAGGTCGACGACCCGCCGGCGCGGCGGGCCGCGTTCGTGGCGCGGCTCGCGCTGCGGCGGGCGGCGCTCGGCTCGCTGGTCGTCGATCCCCGCGGGCCGCG
>DASZXE010001144.1:0-5621 GCA_035546475.1 Kofleriaceae bacterium | reverse complement strand
TCGGGCGCATCGGGCGTCCGCCGGGCGTGCCGCGCGGGACCGCGCTCGCGCGGCACGCGGCGCGGGAGGGAGCAGACGACCGCCTCGGCCGCGGGCTGGACACGAGTGACGAGCGCGCCATTCCGCTCGACCAGGAGATCGAGCGGATGAGCGGCGAGCAGCTCGCGAACCGGCTGCGGCGCGGACCGCCGTCGCGCAAGCGACCGCCCGGCTCGCAGGTCGCGGCGGATCCGGTGATGCCGCTCGGGATCGCGGACTTCCACGACCTGCGCCGCCTCGGCCTCTTCGGCGACGACGGCCGCAACCCGCCGCCCTCCTGGTGGGCCCGCTGAACGCCATCGGCCTGCCCGAGCAGGAGTCGACGGCGCCGACGGTGACCGGCCGGTCGTTCGATCGACGCGACGCGACGCGACGCGACCCGACCGCGGCGTCGTCGGGCGGCGAGCGCCGCAGCGACGCCGGCATGCTGCGGGGCCCGCAGCAGGGCGTCGAGATCAGCGGTGCGCGGATGCGGCACGGGCCAGGCGCTCCAACGTCGCCGCCCCGCGGCGGGCTGCTCGAAAGACGTTCGACGATCGTCGACTCTCGGTGCCAGGCCAGCAAGCTCCAGGCCGGGTCGTCTTCGACGCCTGGCTCCGGCTCCTGAGGCTCAGGCTCGAACACGTTTCGACCAGCACAGCTTGCCCGCTCCTGCGCGGGACCGGACCGGCGCCGGCCGTCGTCGCGCGCGTGGCGCCGACGGCCCCCGAGAAGCGGGTCGCCTCGTGCCAGCGACGGTGCGACGGGGCTGCGACGGCTGGACGGTCGCGCGACGGGCTGGGGACCGCGACGCGTGCGACCGGGGGCGCGCAGGCGAGTGCGCCGGGAACGAGCGAGGCGGCGGGCGGCGGCGGCGGCGGCGCGCCGCGGCTGCCGGTGGATTCCTGCGCGAGCGAGCGAACGGTCCGGGGCGCGCCGGCATTCTCGGACATGCAGCGCCTCAGCCGCCGGACGTTCATGCAGGTCGCCGCGTCGATCGGCGCATCGCTCGCGTGGGGCGCGGCAGCGTGCCGGTCGCGCACGCGCTGGCGCGAGCGGCGCGACCTGTTCCCCGAGGGCGTCGCCTCGGGCGATCCGGACTCGCAGAGCGTCATCCTGTGGACCCGCCGCCCGTTCCCGGCCGGCGACCGGCACGTGCTGACGGTGGAGGTGGCCGAGGACGAAGCGTTCCGCCGCGTGATCGCGCACGCGCCGGCGCCGGTGTCGGCAGCGTCGGACTGGACGGCCCGCGTCCTGGTCGGCGGCCTCGCCCCCGCGCGCGTCTACTGGTACCGGTTCACCGACGCGAACGGCCACGGCAGCCGCGTCGGGCGGACCATCACCGCGCCCGCCGCCGACGATCCGCGACCGATCAACTTCGCCTTCGTGAGCTGCCAGACCGTCAACGAGGGCGCGCTCAACGCCTACCGCCGGATGATCTTCGAGGACGAACGCGCCGCGCCGGCCGAGCAGCTCGGCTTCGTCCTCCACCTCGGCGACTTCATCTACGAGGTGGTGCAGTACCCGGACGAGGTGAAGACCCGCCTTGGCCGGACGATCTACGAGGTCGCGCGCCTCGCCGGCGGACAGAAGGTCGGCAACTTCCACATCCCGCTGACGGTCGCCGACTATCGCGCCATCTACCGGGGCTATCTCCGCGACCCCGACCTCCAGGACGCGCGCGCGCGCTGGCCGTTCGTCCCCATCTGGGACAACCACGAGTTCTCCTGGCAGGGCTTCCAGAGCATCGTGCGGGCCGGTGGGTACGAGCAGCCGGGCCAGACGGTGAAGGTCGCGGCCAACCAGGCCTGGTTCGAGTACCTGCCGGCCCGCGTGACGCCGCCGAGCGGCTCGCTCGAGAAGTTCGGGCCGCCGCCGGTCGCGGACGTGCGGATCGAGCAGTTCGACGACGACGGCCTCGGCGTCGAGCCGAACAACCTCGTCGCGATCAACAGCCTCAGGGGCTACCGAGCGCTGCGCCACGGCAAGCACCTCGACCTGATCATCACCGATCAGTACAGCTATCGCAGCCCCGACCCGTACAGCGATCCCTCTCTCGGCGAGCTCGGCGACTGGGCCGACTACGACGGCATGTTCCCCGAGGACGTCATGCACGTGCTCGACGGCGGGCGCGCGTTCGACGCGGGCCATCCACCGGCGGAGCTCCGCTTCAAGGACGGGCACGTCGCGAACCCGCAACGGACCGCACCGCCGCAGACCCTGCTCGGCGCCAAGCAGAAGGCCTGGCTCCGCGACCAGCTCGCACACGCGACCGCGACCTGGAAGATCTGGGGCAACTCGCTCGGCACGCTCGAGTGGCGCGCCGACCCGGAGAACCTGCCGCCTGGCCTGACGAAGGCGCCGTGGCCGGCCGGTGTGTTCGCGAACCTCGGCGGCATCGATCACGGCAGCGCCTGGGCGGAGCGCAACGAGATCTACGACCTGGTGCGCGACGCGAAGGTCACCGGCTTCGCGATCGTCTCGGGCGACCGTCACAGCTTCTGGGCCGGCTACGCCTCCGCGCGGCTCCCGCCCGGCGCGTTCGAGCCGGTCGGGCTGAGCTTCGTCGGCGCCGGGGTCTCGAGCCCGGGCGCGATGGAGGGCCACGAGCAAGGGCTGCCGAAGGATCTGCCGCTGCGCCACCTGTACCTCGCCGACCGGCCGGGCGGCGGCCCGCTCGACTGGTCGTTCAACCTGCTGCTGAGGCACGGCGTGCGGTCGTGCCTCGAGTACGCGGCGAGCTTCGATCTCGGGCGGGCGCGCGCGCTGTCGAACCCCGCGCTCGCCCCGCACCTGGCGTTCATCGACATGGGCGCGCATGGCTACGCGACCGTCCGGCTCGACGGCGAGGCGCTGCGGACGGAGTTCGTGTGCATCGCGCGGCCGATCGCGCGGAGCGACCGACCCGATGGTGGACCGCTGCGCTATCGGGTGGCGCACCGCGCGAAGCTCTGGCGGCCCGGCGAGCGGCCCGAGCTCGTGCAGGAGGTCCTGGAGGGCGAGCCCGGCCTCGGGATCTGACCGGACGACGCCGAGCCGCGCCGAGCCGGCCGCCCGCGCGCGGTCGACGTGGCCGGCGCTCGCGGAGCGTGGCGCAGACGTGGATGGCGGTGGGCGATGCGGCTCCGCGAGGAGGCGCGTCGCGACAGGCGCCGCTGATGTCGGCAGGAGACCGGGGTCGGAGAATGTGTAGGCAGAGCACCGCACGATCAGGGGCTCGTCGCGGGTAGCGGGCATCGAACGACGCGGGCGGCCGCCGATGTCCTCCTGTGCATGTCGCTGCTCTCGCGCCTCGTCGCCACCGGGATCGTCGCCACCGGCCTCTGCGCGACCGCGACCGTCGCCGCTGCCGAGCCCACGTTCGGCGTGGTCACCGATGTCGGTGTCCCCGACGGCGCGATGGTCTCGCTCGTGTTCCGCCCGCTGTCGTTCCTGCGGGCCCACGCGGGCGCCGGCTACAACGCCATCAGCACCGGGTATCGCGGTGGCGTGACGCTGTCGCTGCCGTTCTGGTTCTCGCCGACGGCGTCGATCTCGTACGGACGCTACCCCGAGGGTGACGCCAATCCGCTCGCGCAGCGGATCTCCGGTGATCCCGACACCCACAGCGCGCTGCTCGAGAAGGTCGGCTACCAGTTCGCCGACGGCTACGTCGGGCTGCAGTTCGGCCGGCGCCGCGTCGCGCTCCAGCTCGAGGCGGGCTACAGCCGCATCGAGGGCAAGGTGCGCAACCTCGACGCGATGACCTCGGGCGACGACCCCGACGCGTCGACGACGGTGTCGTTCCGGCAGGACCCGGACGTCGTCGTCTGGAGCGTGTCCGCCCGCCTCGGCCTCACGGTCTACGTCAAGTAAGGAGCCTCATGTCCATCCTCCGGCCGTCTCGCATCGTCCACGCCGCCCTCGGGCTGTCGCTCGTCATGCTCGCCGGAGGCTGCCCGCTGTTCGAGGTCGACGCCGACCTGCCGGAGGTCTGCGTCACCCACAAGGACATCGCGGTGCCGGGCGTCCCGCTCGACGTCGCGGCGGTCATCGACGAGACGTTCACCATCGACGACCTGTCGGCGTTCGACGCGATGAAGGAGCTCGACGCCGACGCGCGCTTCCTCAGCGCCACCGTGCGCGCGACCGCCGGCGTCGGCACGCTCGCGTTCGTCGAGTCCGCCAGCGTCGAGATCGCGAGCAACAACCCCGACTCCACGCTGCCGACGCGCGTCGTGTATGCGTGCAACGGTGACTGCACGTCGAAGGACAACGCGCTCGTGATCCCCGCGCAGGATCAGTCCGACGCGCTCGACTACATCCGCTCCGGTTCGCTCTCGATCGCGGTGCAGGCGACCGGCTCGATGCCGACCGAGGACTGGATCATGGACGCCGAGATCTGCGTCGCCGCCGAGGGCTCGTACGCCTACGAGCCCTGACCGACGGGGCTCGACGGCCGGCGCGCGTCACAGTTCGGTCACCGACGGCGATTTCGCCGGGGCCGACGCGGCGCGCTGCTATGGTGGCGCATGACCACCAACGCTGATCTGTGGATCCGCACCCCCGATCAGCTCCAGCGGCTGGTCGACGAGCTCTCGGGCTGCCGCGCGATCGGCCTCGACACCCAGGTCGACAGCCTCCACCACTACACCGAGAAGGTGTGCGTGATCCAGGTCGCCTCCGCCGACCGCGTCCGGCTGATCGATCCGCTCGCGGTGCACGAGCTGTCGCCGCTCGCGGCGCTCGTCGCCGACACGGCGGTCGTCAAGGTGGTCCACGCGGGCGGCACCGACGTCGCGTCGCTGCGCCGTGACTTCGGCTTCACGTTCCGCACGCTGTTCGACACCGCGGTCGCGTCGCGGCTCCTCGGCGAGCCCGAGGTCGGCCTGCACGCGATGGTGCGCAAGGAGCTCGGCGTCGAGCTCGCGCGGGGCAGCCAGCGCGAGGACTGGTCGAGGCGGCCGCTCAGCGAGAAGCAGGAGGCCCACGCCGTCGACGACGTCGCGCACCTGTTGCCGCTCGCGGCGCGCCTGACCGCCCACCTCGCCGCCGCCGAGCGCACCGAGTGGGCGCGCGAGGAGTTCACCGCGCTCGCCGCCGTGCCGGCCGCCGAGAGCCACAACGGCCCCGACGAGTTCCGCCGGATCAAGGGCGCGGAGAAGCTGTCGCGCCGCCAGCGCGCGGTCCTGCGCGAGCTGCACGTGTGGCGCGAGGCGCGCGCGGCGGCCGCCGATCGCCCGCCGTTCAAGATCGTCGGCCCCGACATCCTGCTGGCCCTGGCGGCCGAGCCGCCCGCCGATGTCGCCGGCGTCGCCGTCGCGCTGGCGTCGTATCGCCGCCAGGTCGGCGAGGCCGGCGCCGTGTTCGCCGCGATCGCGCGCGGGCTGGCCCTGCCCGAGGAGGAGCTGCCGTCGCGCCCGGCCGGCGAGCGGCCCGCGCTGCCGGCGGCGGCCCGCCAGCGCGTCGACGCGCTCCGCGCGTGGCGCGAGGAGGAGGCCGAGCGCTCGCACCTCGACCCGTCGGTCGTGCTGACCCAGCGCATGGTCGAGCGCGTCGCCATCGCGCAGCCGGCGACCCTCGATCAGCTCGCCGCCGTCGACGGCCTGCGCCGCTGGCGGGTC
>DASZXE010001143.1:0-5226 GCA_035546475.1 Kofleriaceae bacterium | reverse complement strand
CGCGCCATGCAGCGCCGCGAGCAGCGCGTCCGCGTCCGCGAAGCCGAGGCGGCTCGCTGCCTCGCGGAGCGCCGCGTACCGCCGGCCGAGCCCGGCCAGGTCGCGCCCGCTCGCCAGCGCCGCCCGCATCGCCGGCTCGATCGCCACCCGCGCCGCCAAAGACCACCGCGCGAGCGTCGCGGCCCTCCTCCGCAAGCGCGCATCGTCGACGTCCACCGCCCGCCGCGCCGCCTCGAGCCACGCCGGGTCGCACAGCGCCTGCGGCGGCGGCGGCGGCTCGCGCCCGGCCAGCGCGCACGCGAGCGCCGCCCGATCGTGCGCCGCCAGCTCCGGCACCAGCGCGGCCTCGCGCCGGTCGAGCCACAGCTCCAGCGCGAAGGCGCGATCGCCCACGCGGCCCGCTACCCGCGCGGCGGCCGCGGCGCCTGCACGCCCAGCCGCTCGAGCTCGCCGATCACCTGCTTGAGATCCGCCCACGTGTCGCGCTTGCGATCCGGCTGGCGCAGCAGGAAGGCCGGGTGGAACGTCGGCATCACGCGCACGCCGCGGTGCTCGTGGAACCGCCCGCGCAGCGCGCTGATCGGCGCGTCGTTGCCGAGCACCACGTTCGCCGCCGGCCGGCCGAGCGTCACGATCACGCGCGGCCGCACCGCCTGGATCTGGGCGTCGAGGAACGGCCGGCACGCCGCGACCTCGTCCGGCTCCGGGTTGCGATTGTTCGGCGGCCGGCACTTGAGCACGTTCGCGATGTAGACCTGCGCGCGCTCCCAGCCCATCGCCTCGATCATGCGATCGAGCAGCTCGCCGGCGCGGCCGACGAACGGATCGCCGAGTCGGTCCTCGTCGGCGCCGGGCGCCTCGCCGACGAACATCAGCGCCGCCGGCTCCGGCCCGACGCCGAAGACGATGTTCTTCCGGGTCGAGCACAGCTTGCAGCGCCGGCAGTCGCCGAGCTCCTCGCGGATCACCGCCAGCGTGGGCCGCGCGTCTGCCGCCGCCGGCGTCGACGGCGCCTCCTGCACCGCCGGCGCCTCGCCGCGCGCGACCGCCGCCGCCGGCGCCACCACCGCCGTCACCCGCTCGACCGCCGCCGCGATCACCGGCGCCGCGGCCTCGACCTCGACGGCCATCGCCTCGCTGCGCGGGCTCTCGCCGCCCGGCGCCGCCCAGGTGCCGCCGCGCCGGTGCCAGCCGATCCGCGTCCGCAGGTCGCGCACCAGCCCGGCCAGCGCGGCGCGCGCGTCGTCTTCTCCCGGCGTGCCCGCGTCGGACGTGGTACCCACGTCCGGACCATGCCACGGGTCGCAGCCCTCGTCCTCGCGATCGCCCTGCCGCTCGCGCCCGCCTGCCGCCGCGAGCCGGAGCCACCCGCGGGCAACATCGCCGAGCGCCTGACGATCCCGACCCGCGCCGACGCCGCCTTCGATCCGTCGACGCTCGGCGGCAAGCCGGCGCTGGTCGTCTTCTGGCGGCCCGGCTGCCCGTACTGCCGCGCCGAGCTGCCGAACGCGATGAAGGCCGCCGCCGATCGCGGCGTGACCGCCGTCGCCGTGCAGATCTCCGAGGGCAAGACGGCCGGCACGAAGGTGCTCGAAGGCCTCGGCTGGAAGGGCGTCGACCTCGTCGACGACGGCACGCTGCGCACCGCCTTCAAGGTGAGCCAGGTCCCGTGGACGCTGGTCCTGCGCAGCGACGGCACCGCCGCCCGCGCCTTCATCGGCCGCCAGAGCTACGACACGCTGGCCGGCGCGCTCGCCGGCGTCCACTGATCCGCGACCGCCGTGCGCGCGTCAGGGCGCGCAGTCGAGCGGCGTGCCGGTGCCGTTGTACTTCAGGCACCGCACCTTGCCGTCCTTGCCGACGCCGAGGATCTCGAGCCCTTCGCTGTCGAGCTGGCCGAGCGCGAACGACATCGGCCGCGTCAGCATGAGCTGCCGCGGCTGGCTCACGCCATCCGACGTCAGCGTGCTGCCGCTCAGTTGCACGTTCTTCATGACGAAGACGCCGGTCACCGAGCCGGGCCCGACCAGGTCGTAGACGACGACGTCCTGCTGGCCCTGCGCGACCACCGGCCCGATCGACATCGCCGTCGACGACAGCGGCCCGACGGCGGTCGACAGGGACAGGCAGCCGGTGTCGTGGTTCGTGCTGTCGACGTCGAGCGCGCAGATGTTCGGCTTGTCGCCCGCCACCTCCTCGTACGCGACGATCTCGGGCCGGGTGTCGCCGCTCACGTCGGCCACCACCTGGTCGCGCCACACCGTCGGCGCGTCGGGCCCGCGGATGGTCGTCCAGGTGAAGACGCCCATGTTGGCGTCCGCCCGCTGGCTGATCTGCGCCTCGCTGATGAACACCTGCGGCTGGTCCGTCTGCGGCATCGCCGGCGGATAGCCGCCCGCCGCGAGCACGTGCGTCGGCGGCACGAGGGCATGCGGCTCGGTGCCCGGGCCGACGATCTTGACCTGCGGCGACGTGGTGGCGAGGTCGGCGTTCTCGAGGAACCCCACCTGCTGCGGCGTCTCGATGAACACGGACGACATGCCCATGCCGAAGGTCGACTTCTGCAGCCCGACGCGATCGGTCGGCATCGGCGGCGGCGCCGGGATCGTGGTCTCGCCGGTCTTCACCAGGTTCCCGTCGTACATCGTCACGCGCTCGGCGCTGCCGTCGGTCGGCGTGTCGAGGACCACCAGGCGGACGTCGCCGCTCATGACGGTCAGCACCGCCGCCGGCGCGCCGAGGTTCGGCTGCGTCACCATCCGGCTGTAGTGGTCGGCCACGCTCGCCGTCGCATCGACGACGCGCCGGGTCGGATCGACGTCGGTGCCGCCCTGGAGCAGGTAGATCGCGTGGCTGGTGCCGTCGAGGACGACGAGGTCGTCGACGTTGTCGCCGTCGACCGGGCCGGCGGCGACCGCGAGCACGCTGGTGCCGGCGGGCGGCCAGTCCATCGGCGGCGCGTCGATCGGCGCGTCGACGGCGGGCGCGTCGACCGCGGCGTCGACGAGCGAGGCGTCGGCCGCGCGTCCGGACGGCGCGCTCAGGCAGCCGGCGAGCCCCAGCGCGGAGACCGCGGAGACCGCGGCCGTGGAGATGAAGGCGTGTTGGCGCATCAGAACGGCGTCCCGCCCTTGCCGCGGAGGGTGAGGTTGATGGTCTGCGCGTGATCGGGCACGACGCGCTGGCGTGCGCTCAGCCGGCCCGAGCGCAGGTCGATCACGACCGGCGCCGTCCCTTGCGGCAGGGAGACCGTGCGCGGCGTCGCGCCATAGCTCTTGCCGTCGATCGTGATCGACGCGCCCGACGGGCTCGAGCGGACATCGAGGTCGACGGTGGCGGCCGCCGGCGGCGCCGCGTCGACGTCGGGCGTCACCGCCGCGGGCGCAGCATCGACCGGTGCGAGCGCCGGCGCCGCCGCGGCGTCGATCGCCACCGCCGGCACGCCGTGATCGCCGCCGGTGCCGCCGCCGGCGACCTCCTTCGCGCGCTTGCTGCCGCCGCGGCTCGTCATCACGATCACGATCACGACCGCGGCGATCGCGACGACGGCGAGGCCGCCGATGACGAGGCCGCGCCGGCCGCCCTGCCCCTCCCGCGCGTCGCCGTCGACGGCGCGGAGGCGATCGGTCGAGCGCGGCGCATCGACACCGTCGCCTGCCCGCGCGGCGGCGGCGAGCACCGACGACGGCGACACCTTCGCCGCCGGCGGCGTCGCCGCGGCCTCGCCGGCGCCGGAGATCCGCCGCGCGGCCGCCGCCGTGCCCGGCGCGGTCGTCGCCGCCACCTGCGGCAGCGTCGGATCGATCGGAGGCACGGTCGACCGCGGCCCCAGGCCCGGGCCGGGCGTCAGCGCGCCGCGCGGCTGCGAGATCGCGTCGTCGACCTGCGACGTCGACAGCGCCGGCACCGGCGCCGACGACTCGACGTCGGTGACGACCGGCCGCAGGAGCGCGCGCGCCTCGCTCGCGCTCGCCGGCCGCCGCGCGATGTCCGGATCGATCAGCCGCGCGACCACGCCGCGCAGCCCGAGCGGCAGCTCGTGGATCACCGGCGAGCCCTGCAGCTTCTGCCCCGCGAGCGCCGGGAACGACGTCGCGTCCCACATCAGCTTGCCGGTCGCCAGCTCGCCGAGGATGACGCCGACCGCGTACAGGTCGCTCTGCGCCGTCGGCCGCTCGCCGAGGATGACCTCGGGCGACATGTAGCGCGGCGTGCCGACGACGAGGCCGGTGTCGGTCGCCTTCGTCTCCGACTCGGCGAGCGACTTCGCGAGGCCGAAGTCGAGCACCTTGATGAGGTCGCGCCCGGGCGGATCGTCGAGCAGGACGACGTTCGCCGGTTTGAGGTCGCGGTGGACGATCTGCAGGCGGTGAGCGGCGTCGAGCGCGTCGCAGAGCTGCACGCCGATCCACGCCGCGCGCGACGGGCTGAACGGCCCCTCGGTCGCCAGCACCTCCGACAGCGTGCGGCCGCGCACCAGCTCCATCGCGATGAACAGCCGGCCGTCGGTCGACTGGCCGAAGTCGAGCACGCTGACCGTGTTCGGCTGCGAGAGCTGCGAGGCGAGCCGCGCCTCGCGGAGGAAGCGGCGCACCGCCATCGGATCGCGGCCGTGGCGCTCGTCGATCAGCTTGATCGCGACCTCGCGGCCGATCGAGCGCTGCCACGCCCGGTAGACCGCGCCCATGCCGCCCTGGCCGAGCAGGCCGCGGATCTCGAAGCGGCCGTCGACGACGACGCCGGTCAGGTCCTCGGCGCGCGAGCGGACCTCGATGAGGCGCGAGTTGCAGTTCGGGCAGAGGCCGTCGGTCGGGAGCGCGGCGGGCTCGGCATCGCAGCTCGGGCAGATCCAGTGCACGTCCGACGACGCCGCCGTGGTCACGGCAACGCTCCCTGCAAGGTGAACGTCGCGCCGCCGTTGCCGACGGAGACGCCGACCATCGGCCGGGTGGCCGGGTGCCCGCGGTCGGTGAACCACCAGACCGCCGCGAAGCCGAGCGCGGCGGCGCCGACCGCGTAGCCGCTGATCGCGACCGCGCGCAGGGTGCCGAACCGATCGCGCTCGTCCTCGAACGCGGTCGAGCCGGCGGTGAGGTCGTCCGCCTTGTTCTTCGAGTCGATCGCGCGCGCGTGGTAGACGGCGCCGAGGCCGAGGCCGACCACGCCGACGCCGACGCCCGCGAGCGCGGGCCAGCGCGCGCGGTGGACGATCGGCGGCGGCGGCTC
>DASZXE010001142.1:0-5837 GCA_035546475.1 Kofleriaceae bacterium | reverse complement strand
GAGGTCGGGGCGCGCGGTGGGGTCGCCGCCGAGGTCAGGCCGAGGCATGGCCGCCTCCGCCGTGGCCGCTGGCGTGGCCGTTGGAGCCGTGGTTGGCGGGGGCGCCGGCGCCGAGCATGCCGCCGGAGACGGCGAGCTTGGCCTGCTTGACCAGCGTCGTGCGGAGCTGCGCCGCGAGCGCCGGGTGCTCGTCGAGGTGGGCGACGACCTTGTCGCGGCCCTGGCCGAGCTTGGCGCCCTCGTACGAGTACCAGGTGCCGCTCTTCTCGACGAGGCCCAGCTTCTCGGCGGTGTCGATCAGCTCGCCCTGCTTGTTGATGCCCGACCCGTACAGGATCTCGAACTCGGCCTCGCGGAACGGCGGCGCGAGCTTGTTCTTCACGACCTTCACCTTCACCTCGCTGCCCACCGACTCCTCGCCCCGCTTGATGACCTTCTTCTTGCGGATGTCGAGGCGCACCGAGCAGTAGAACTTCAGCGCGTTGCCGCCCGTCGTCGTCTCCGGGTTGCCGTAGACGACGCCGATCTTCTGGCGGAGCTGGTTGATGAAGATGACGACGGTGCGGGTGCGGCTGATGACGGCGGTGAGCTTGCGCAGGGCCTGGCTCATGAGGCGCGCCTGCAGGCCCATGTGAGCGTCGCCCATCTCGCCCTCGATCTCGGCCTTGGGCGTCAGCGCCGCGACGGAGTCGACGACGATGAGATCGATCGCGCCCGTGCGGACCAGCGTGTCCGTGATCTCCAGGGCCTGCTCGCCGTTGTCGGGCTGCGAGACGAGCAGGTCCTCGAGCTGCACGCCGAGGCGCTTCGCGTACTCGGTGTCGAGCGCGTGCTCGGCGTCGATGAACGCGCAGACCCCGCCGGCCCGCTGGGCCTCCGCGATCGCGTGGAGCGTCAGCGTCGTCTTGCCCGACGACTCCGGCCCGTAGATCTCGACGATGCGCCCACGCGGCAGACCGCCGCAGCCGAGCGCGACGTCGAGCGCGATCGACCCGGTGGGCACCACCTCGACCTCGACGACCTCGTTGCCGTCGAGCCGCATGAGCGAGCCCGACCCGAACTGCTTGTGGATGACCTTGATCGCCTCGGCGATCGCCTTCTGCTTCTTGTCCTGCGACGACATGATTCCTCCGTGCCCGGGCCACGAGCACGAGGCGTGCCACGCGCAACTGCGCGAAGCGCCGTCGGGAGTGTCCGGCTGCCGGACGATCGCGTCCGGGCGCCGGACAGAAGTGGCCGGCTACCGGACGCCGGCCGCGCGGCGAGCAGGCAACGCGCAGGGCCTCGCAGCCCGCTCGCTCCGGTTGCGCCGCAGGAGCGCACGCCCCCCGCGAGCCCGCCGGACCGAGCGCGACGAGCAGCTCGGGAGAGGTGCGACGTGAGGAGGCGCTGCGCCGGGTCTACCGTCGAGCGCTCGCTACGCGCAGGCGATGGAGATGGCGTGCGAGTGGCCGGCGTCGGTCGTCGAGCGGACCGTCACGGACTGATCGCCCGCGAGCATGCCGAAGCCGCTGGCCGTGACGGTCACCATGTGCGTGTGGTCGGTGCCGGCGAGCTCGTAGACCTTGTCGGCGCCGGCCTGGATGTCGGCGATCGACACGATCATGCTGTGGCCGTGGTTGGCGAAGATCGTCACCTGCGTGCCGTTCTGCAGGCAGTTCGGCGGCCCGGCGTCGACCGTCGCGCCGGCATCGTCGCTGCCGCACGCGGCGGACACCACCGCCAGCCCGGCCACCGGCACCGCGAGGCAATCGGCGAGGAACTCTCGTCGGTTCATGGCCGCCACGGTACCGCCAGCGCCCCGGTCGTGGCGAGCACCTTCCTGCCCGCACCGCGGCGGCGCGCGGCGCGAGCCTGGTGACGGGCCGGGACCCGGCGAGCTCGGCACCGTGCGGCGTCGAGCGGCGGCCGGCCACCGCCCGGACGGCCAGAAGGCGAAGAGCGGCACGCGCGGCAGCTCCGCAGCGGGGCGCGGTGCGAAGCAGCGGCCGACCGCGGACGGATGGGCAAGCCGGTGTGATCCGCGAGTTGCCGGCGTCGCCCGGCTTGCGCCGGTGGATCCGTCAGCGCGGCGCGTTATCCTCGCGACGGCCCATGGAAGACGTGCTGGCGCCCGGGACGAGGCTCGGCCGATACGAGATCGTCTCGCGCCTCGCGATGGGCGGCATGGCCGAGATCTACCTGGCCCGCATGTCGGGCCCGGCCGGCTTCGCCAAGCACGTCGTGCTGAAGCGCATCCTCCCCGGCCACGCGCGCAACGCCGACTTCATCCGGATGTTCCACAACGAGGCGCGCTACGCCGCCGTCCTCGATCACCCGAACATCGCGCACGTCTATGACCTCGGCGAGGACCACGGCCTGCACTACTTCACGATGGAGTACCTGCACGGCGACGATTGCCGCGCGCTCGTCCGCGCCGCCGTCAGCCGCGGCCAGCGCATCCCGCTCGAGCACGCGCTCGCGATCGTCATCGGCGCCGCCAACGGCTGCCACTACGCGCACGAGATGACCGGCGAGGACGGCCGCCCGCTCGGGCTCGTCCACCGCGACATCAGCCCGTCGAACGTGGTCGTCACCTACGCGGGCGCGGTCAAGATCGTCGACTTCGGCATCGCGAAGGCGACCAACATCGAGGCGGTGACCGCGGCCGGCGGCACCAAGGGCAAGCTCGCCTACATGGCGCCCGAGCAGGGCCGCAGCCAGCCGCTCGACCGCCGCGCCGACGTCTATGCGCTGGGCGTGCTGCTCTACGAGCTGACCACGCTGCGGCGCGCGTTCGTCGGCGAGGTCGACGCGCAGGTGCTGTGGCTGGTGATGACCGGCGAGTGGCAGCGGCCGTCGGAGGTGGTGGCCGACTATCCGCCGGCGCTCGAGGCGATCATCGTCAAGGCGATGCAGGTCGACCGCGAGGAGCGCTACGCGACGGCGCGCCAGCTGCAACACGCGCTCGAGGCGTACGCGCGCGAGGCCGGGCTGAGCATGAGCCCGAGCGGGCTCGGCGAGCTGCTGGCGTCGCTGGTCGGGACGAAGGTCGAGCCGTGGCGGTTGAGCGAGCGGACGGAGGCGTTCCGGCCGGCGGCGACGGGGTCGGTCCCGTTCGAGAACACGGCGCTGGCGTTCGGCGCGCCGCGCGCGGACGCGGCGCACGTCGATACGTACGTGCCGATCGGCGCGATGCGCGATGGCGCGGACGGCGCGGCGGAGGCGGAGGCGGAGGCGGACGGCGGGACGCCGATCGCGACGTCGACGGCCGGGGCGGAGGACGACCGCGGGGCGCCGGCGGGGGCGAAGCGTCCGGGTTCCGGACGGATGGTGGCGACGATCGCCGGCGGCGTGGTGGCGGCGGGCGCGGTGGCGGCGGGCGCGTACGGGCTGTGGCGGGGATCGCGGCACGAGGAGCCGCCGGTGGTGGTGATCGCCGAGCGGGGCAGCGCGGTGGTCGAGGCGATCGATGCGGCGCAGGCGGCGCCGGCGACGGATGCGGCGGTGGCGGCGGTGGCGGCGGTGGACGCGGAGGCGCCGGGGGCGATCGATGCGGGTGCATCGCGCCGGCCCCCGCGGCCGGTGAAGCCGGCGGCCGGCGATCCGCTGTCGCAGGCGTTCGCGCGGCGGGCGAGCCGGGTGAGCGCGTGCTTCGCGTCGAACCCGTCGACGGTGGTGTCGGCGCCGGAGCTGACGCTGCGCTTCGAGATCGACGCCGCCGGCGTGCCGACGACGGTCGAGCTGCTGCCGGCCGAGCTCGCGCGGACGCCGCTCGGCGCCTGCGTCGTCGACGTCGCGCGCGGCACCCGGTTCCCGCCGCAGGGCGAGCCGCTCGCGTTCCACATCCCGGTCGCGGTGCGCAGGACGGGAGGCGCGCCGTGAGCGGGCGCGCGGTCGCGATCGCGGTGATACTGGCGGGCGGCGCCGGCGGGGCGCGCGCCGACGACGGGCTGCATGCGACCGGCCACGTGCCGTCGGCGGCGCCGGGGCCGGAGGTCGCGGTCGCGCTCGGCGCCGACTACGGCTACAGCGGCGCCGTCCTCGACGCGGGCGATGCCCACCACCGGCTCGGCGGCGACGTGGCCGCCGCGTGGCGCGCGCTGCCGTGGCTCGAGGTCGGCCTCGACCTGCGCGGGCGGTACGACAAGGCCACCGGCGCCGAGCCCGACGACGGCCTGGTCGGCGATCCGCGCCTGTGGCTGCGCGCCGGCCGCGAGGTCGCGCGCGGCACCTGGCTCGCCGCGCGCGCCGGCGTGTGGCTGCCCGGCGGCGACGCGCCGTCGGTGCAGCTCGACGCGACGACGGTCGATCTCGCGGCGCTCGTCACCTGGGCGCCGGCGGCGACGCGGGTCGGCGCGCTCGCCGGCTTCCGGCTCGATCGCTCGCGCCACGCGGTCGACGCGTCGACGCTGTCGGAGGCGGACCGGGTCGGGCTCGGCTGGTCGGACTCGAACGCGCTGTTGCTCGGGCTCGAGGTCGCGCGGCGCGCGGGCGCGTGGACGCCGCGCGCGGAGGTGAGCGGCGAGCTGCGGGTCGGCGGCGCGGGCGGCGCGGACGGTGCAGCCGTCGACGAGCTGGTGGGCGTGCTCGACAGCCCGATGCGCGTCGAGGTCGGCGTGCGGCGCGCGCTGACCGCGTCGATGACGCTCGAGGCGGCGGCCGATGTCGGGCTGAGCGAGCGGCCGCCGCTCGAGGCGCTGGCCGGCAGCGGCCTGGTCGTCATCGAGCCACGGTTCGGCGGGTCGATCGGGCTGGCGTGGCACGAGCCGGTGCGCGCGCGGCGCGTGCTGCCGGCGATCGTCGCGACGCCGGCGGTGACCACGCCGCCACCGCCGCCGCCGCCACCCCCACCGCCGGCAGCGCCGGCCACCGGCACGCTGCGCGGGCGCATCGTCGACGACGACGGCTCGCCGCTGCCGGGCGCCACCGTGCGTGTCGGCGAGCGGACCGCGACCACCGGCGACGACGGCACGTTCACGCTCGCCGAGCTGACGCCCGGCGACGTCGAGGCGACGATCGAGCGGCCGGGTCACCAGCCGCTGACGCGCACGTTCGCGGTCGCGGCCGACGCCGACGGCGCGCCCGCCGCCGCGCAGGGCGACATCGTGCTCGCCCGCGTGCGCCCGCCGTCGCAGCTCCGCGGCGTCATCCGCGGCTTCGACGGCCAGGGGCTGGCGGCGACGGTGCGCGTCGAGCCGCTCGGCGTCGACGTCACCGCGGCCGCCGACGGCACGTTCACCGTCGACGTCCCGCCCGGCAGCTACCAGGTCGTGGTCACCCTCGACGGCTTCGCGAGCCAGACCCGCAAGCTGACCGTCGAGGAGGAGGGCGTCGCGATCGCCAACATCGAGCTGCGGAAGCTGCGGCCTTGAGCAGCCGGCCCCGACGGCAGCGGGCGGTCGTCGCGGCGGTCGCGCTGGCGATCGTCGTCACCGCGACGCTCGCCGGGTGCCGGCGGTCGGCGTCGCCGGTCGCGCGGCTGCTGGAAGGCCAGGGCTCGGTCGAGCGCGAGCACGGCGGGCGGTCCGCCGCCGCGCCGAACGGCGAGCCGTTCGTCCTCGGCGACGCGGCGCTCACCGGCCCGTCCGCCTGGGCGCGCCTGCGGCTGCGCGGCGGCACCGTGCTGCGGCTGGGCGCCGACGCGCGCGTGCGCTTCGTCTCCGCCGGCGCGCGCCTCGAGGTCGGCGACGCCATCGCCGAGGAGGCGCCGGTCACCATCATCACCGAGGCGGGCCCCGCCATCCTCGAGCGCGGCGGCGTGCTGCGCGCGAGCGGCCGCCCGGGCGCGACCCGCTTCGAGGTCGTGGTCGGCCGCGCGCAGCTCCAGCGGCCCGACGGCGACGTCACGCTCGAGG
>DASZXE010001141.1:0-6593 GCA_035546475.1 Kofleriaceae bacterium | reverse complement strand
CAGCCCGTGCGGGGCGCTCAGGAGCGTCGCGCGGTAGAGCCGCGTCTGCGCCGGGCGATCGGTGACCGGGCGCGGCGCGCCGTCGTCGGTGCCGTCGAGCCGCACCCAGCAGAGCTCGGCCTTGCGGCCGGTGCGGCGCGGCTCGCCCTCGTGCACCAGCACCTGCAGGTCGTCGGGGAAGCTGCGGTGCAGCCGCCCGATCAGCGCCGGATCGTGGCGCCACGGCGCGTCGAGCGGCGGCTGCGGGCCGTACGCCTCCAGCCAGTCCGGCGCCGCCGGCAGCCCGCGCGCGGCGACCTCGTCGTCGGCGAGCACGCGGCCGGGCACGCCGATCGGCAGCCGCACCGTCAGCCGGTCGTCGAGCGGCGCCGACGCGCGCCAGCCCTTGGCCGACAGGCCGGCCTGCGCGTCGACGTAGACGAGGCCGACGAACGGCTCGCCGCCCTCCCACGGCGGGTCGGGCAGCTCGAGCAGGATCCAGCGCAGGAGCGCGCGGCCGTCGAGCGTGGCGCGGGTCATCGTCGCTCCACCGTCCCATGTCCGCCGCGGCGAGGGTAGGGCGCGCGGCCTCCACGGCGCTGCGTTACCATCGCCGCATGGTGCGAACCGTGCTCGCGGCGGCAGCGATCCTCCTCGCGGGCGGGCTGGCCGGCTGCGACGGCTGCAAGCGCGACGGCGCCGCCGGCCCCGACGCCAGCGAGGTCGACGCGATGGGCTGCGGCGGCGACACGCCGTGCGCCGCCGACCAGGCGTGCCGCTACGACACCTGCGTGCCGACGCCGGTGCCGTGCGGTCCGATGAACGCCTGCGCGGGCGACACCTACTGCGACACGACGACGAACGAGTGCCTGCCGTGGGGCGTCGGCCCCGGCGGCGATCACGACGACGCCTGCATCCGCGACGTGGTGCCCGGCGTCTTCTTCCCCGGCGTGCAGTGCGAGTGGCTGGGCCCGCCGGCCGGCGATCCGTTCCCCGATCACAAGAACGTGCTCGGCTCGCCGATGGTGGCGACGTTCGGCGGCGGCGGCGGCGGCGGCGAGTTCGGCAGCCCGTCGATCGTCTTCATCTCGTACAACTTCACCGACGGCGGCGCCGAGAGCTGCCAGGGGACCGACGCCCGCTACTTCGGCGTGCTGCGCGTGATCGACGGCCGCACCTGCGAGCAGACCGCGACCTTCCCCGATCCGCTGATCGCGTCGCAGTCGGTCGCGATCGGCGACCTCGGCGGCGACGACACCTCGCCGGAGATCGTCGCCGCGCGCCAGGACGGCGGCCTCATCGCCTTCACCCACCGCGGCAACGGCGCGTGGGACGTCCTCTGGCGGTCGGCCGATCACTACGGCGACAACTTCTGCAACTGGACCGGCCTGTCGATCCACGACCTCGACGACGACGGCAAGCCGGAGATCCTGTTCGAGGGCGCGGTCTACAGCTCGGACGGCGTGCTCGAGAACACGCCGCCGGCGCCGACCACGCTCGATCCGCTCGCCAACGGTTACATCCCGGTCGTCGGCGACGTCGACGGCGACGGCCAGCCGGAGCTGGTCACCGGCTCGCGCATCTACGGCTGGGACACGGCGACGACCGAATGGGTTCCCAAGGGTCCGCCGCTCGGACAGGCGGGCCGGGTCGCGATCGCCGACCTCGGCACCTACGGCGCCGATCCGGCCGCCGACGATCGGTCGACGCTCGACGGCATCCCGGAGATCGTCAGCGTCAACGGCGGCGTCGTGCGGGCGTACGCGCTGTCGGGCCGGCTGGTGTTCAGCGGCAACATCCAGGGACCGGTGCCCGGCAACGGCGGCCCGCCGACGATCGCCGACTTCGACGGCGACGGCCGCGCCGAGATCGCGTCGGCCGGCGGCACCGCCTACACCGTCTTCGATCCCGACTGCGTCGCCGGCGCGCCGGCCAACCTGTGCGCGAGCGGGCGCGCCGACGGCATCCTCTGGTTCCAGCCGTCGCAGGACCGGTCGAGCAACGTCACCGGCTCGTCGGTGTTCGACTTCGAGGGCGACGGCCGCGCCGAGGCGGTCTACGCCGACGAGTGCTTCACCCGCGTCTACGACGGCACCACCGGCTCCGTCGAGTACTCGCGCTTCCGGCGCTCGTGCACCTGGTACGAGAACCCGATCATCGCGGACGTCGACGCCGACTTCAACGCGGAGATCGTGGTCAACAGCAACACGAACTGCTCGAACATCGTCTGCCCCGAGCTCGATCCGATCTTCGACGGCATCCGCTGCCTCGACGACTCCGACTGCACCGGCGCGACCCGCTGCGGGCGCGAGCAGCCGGGCGACGCGCTCGGCCGCTGCCGCTGCACCGCCGACGCCGACTGCGGCGGTGACGGCTTCGTCTGCCGCGATCCGATCGCGGGGCCGTCGCCGGCGGGCCAGGTCTGCCGGGCGTCGAACCCGGGCGTCGGCAGCGCGTTCGGCGTGCGGGTGCTCGCCGACCGCGTCGATCGCTGGGTCAACACCCGGCCGATCTGGAACCAGCACGCGTACAGCGTCACCAACGTCAACGACGACGGCACCATCCCGCGGACGTCGCAGTGGCTGCGCAACTGGACGCAGGCGGGGCTCAACAACTTCCGCCAGAACTCGCCGGGCACCGGGCTCGGGGCGGGCGCGTCGCCCGACCTCACCGTGCGCGACGCGACCGTGAGCTGCATCCCGGGCGGCGCCCACGTGGCGATCGACGTCTGCAACCGCGGCACCGAGCCGGTCGCGCGCGGCCTGAAGGTGTCGGTCTACGGCGGCGATCCGCCGAGCGTGCTCGGCTGCACGGCGATGACGACCTTCAACCTGGTCGTCGGGCAGTGCGAGCAGGTGAGCTGCGACTGGCCGGCCGCGGGCAGCGTGGGCACCGTGATCGTCGACGACGACGGCACCGGCGGCGGCGGGATGGCGGGCGCCGGCCAGAACCTCGAGTGCCACGAGGACAACAACCGGCTGGTGCTGCACGACCTGAACTGTCCGCTCGGGCCGTAGCGGGCGGTGCCCGGCGGCGGCCGGCGGTGCCCGGCGCCCGGCGGTGCTCACCGGCGCAGGCGGAGCGTGACCAGCTCGGCGGCGAGGCCGGCTCTGCGCTCGGGCCCGAGGTCGGCCAGCTCGGCGGCGGAGGCCGGCCGGCCGATCGCCTCGAGCGGCGCCGGCACGCGCCGGTCGTAGTCGATCCACACCCGCGGGTCGTGCCGGCAGTCGTACGAGCGGCACGGCGCCGGCCGGTGCGCGTAGACCGTGCAGCCGCCGCCGGCGGCGCGGTCGAGGTGCGTGCACGCGCCGTCGGCCTCGTGGCGGATCAGGTACGGGCGGCCGTGGTCCCAGCGGACCACGCCCTCGTCGAGGTCCTGGCTCGACAGCGCGAACGGCAGGCGGCAGCAGCGCGCGCCGCAGATCGGCAAGAGCTCCGCGCACGGCGGGCTGCTCGTCCCGGCCGCGTACTTGTCGACCGGCGGCGCCAGCTCGACGTGCAGCACGTTCGTGACGTCGCGCGCCGCGATCACGGTGGCGAGCTCGTCGGCGCGCGCGGCGACCGTGTCCTCGTGGGCGGCGGCGGCCGCGTCGCCGCCGGCGGCGACCAGCCGGGTCAGCGCCTCGCCCTGCGCCACCACCTGCGCGGCGAGCCGCAGCACGTCGCTGCGCAGCTCCTCGACGGCGAGCAGCGCCGTGCGCAGGCCGCGCTCGAGCTCGAGGCGATCGTCGACGGCGGCGGGCGGATCGGACGGCCGATCGGGCCGATCAGAAGTCGAAGCCACCCGACACCGTCACGGTGCGCTGCGACCGGGCCTGGTCGGTCGAGTCGCACGCCGTCGTCGTCGAGTTGGGCATGCACGCCACGTCGCTGGCGCGATCGTCGACCGAGCTGCCGGCCCGCGCGAACGCCGCCTCGAGGGTGAGCTGGAAGACGTAGTACTGCAGCTTCGCCCCGACGAAGAACCGCTGGCGCGTGATGTCGTCCTGGTCCTTGAAGACGAAGTCGAGGTTGCGGTCGTTCATGTTCGCGTCGTCGAGCGAGTCGACGTTCGGCGTCGGATCGATCACCTCCGACCGCGGCACCATCATGAGGACGTTCCAGCCCGCGTACGGATCGACGCTCCAGGTGCCGGCGACGCCGAAGTGCTTGCTGACGCTCGCGTCGAGCGAGAGGATCGTCAGGTCGATCTCCTTCTGGCCGAACAGGCGCGAGACCGCGCCGCGGACGGCGACCGACGGCACCGGCAGCTTGTGGTAGCCCTCGAGCAGCGCCAGCTTGACGTACGCTTGGCCGGTCCACAGCCGCGAGTCCATCAGGTGGACCGCGCCGCCGCCGAACTCGATCGACGGCACCGGGAACCACATCCCCTTGCGGACGAAGACGCCGACGGTCGGCAGCGCGCCGGCGCCGTGCGAGGTGCCATCGGCGGTGGCGGTCGGCGACGGCGACGAGGCGAGCACGCGCCAGTAGGAGGCGTCGCTCGAGATCGTCGTCGACGCGAGGTCGGCGGTGAGCTGGAAGCCGCCGAAGCCGATTGTGTCCGACGGCGTCAGCAGCCGGGGCGCGAGCGCGACGCCGAGCTCGCTGAGGAGCGACCGCAGCTCGAGGCTCTCGCCGACGGTGCGCTCGTCGGCGCCGGTCCCGACCTGGGTCGACAGCCGCGACAGGATGAGGTCGTTGTCGCCGGCGTGGGCGCGGCCGGCGGCGCCCGCGGTGAGCGCGGCGGCCGCCAGCGCGACGGCCGTGGACCTGGCGATCGACATCGGGCCGAGCTTACACCAGCCGGTGTGCGCGCGCGCCGGCGCGGGGCCGATCCGGGCTACCGTGCGTGCGCCATGTCGACCTACGCCACCATCCTCGTCGCGCCGGGGCCGATCGCCCGCATCACGCTCGACCGCCCCGACAAGCGCAACCCGATCGGGCCGGCCACCTGCGGCGAGCTGGTGCACGCGCTGGCGGCGCTGCGCGACGACGCGGCGGTGCGCGTGATCGTGCTCACCGGCGCCGGCCCCGCGTTCTCGGCGGGCGGGGACCTCGGAGGCATGAAGGCCGGGGGCGCTGCAGGCGGCGCGGGCGCCGCGGGGGGCGCCGAGGCCGTGCCGCCGGCGTCGCTGGTCGACCTCCTGCTGGCGATGCACGCGACCGGCAAGCCGATCGTCGCGATGGTCAACGGGCCGGCGCTGGCCGGCGGCCTCGGCCTCATGGTCGCCTGCGACCTGGTGATCGCCGCCGACACGGCGACGTTCGGCACCACGGAGATCCAGGTCGGGCTGTGGCCGATGATGATCACCGCCGAGCTGGTGCGCAACGTCGGTCGCAAGCGGACGCTCGAGCTGATGCTCACCGGCCGCAAGCTCGACGCGGCGGAGGCGCAGGCGATCGGGCTCGTCAACCGCGTGGTGCCCGCGGCCGACCTCGAGGCCGCGACGATGGCGCTGGCCGGCGAGCTCGCGGAGCGCAGCCCGGCGACGATCGGCCTCGGCCTGCGCGCCTTCTACCGCTCGGCCGATCTCGATCACGCCGACGCGCTCCGCTTCCTCGAGGGCGAGCTCGGGAAGGTGCTCGCGCTCGAGGACGCCGCCGAGGGCATCGCCGCCTTCCTCGGCAAGCGCAAGCCGGTCTGGAAGGGCCGCTGACCGCCGTCAGCGGTACCAGGCCTTGATGCCGAGCAGGTAGCGGAGCGCGCCGAGCGGCTCGGTCTCGAGGCCGATCGTCGCCGACCAGCGGCCCGGATCGTCGACGGCTCGGGTCGCGGTGGCGACCACGCGCACGCCGATCGTGTAGCGCGAGCGGCCGCTCGGCGGATGGAACAGGTCCCACGGCGCGCGGTAGCCCCAGGCGATCGCGCCGGTGACGAGGTCGCGGTTGCCGCCGGCCCGCAGCATCCAGATGCCCTCGCCCTCGTACCAGAACATGTCGAGCTTGGCGGGGCGCGCGGCGAGGACGAGCTCGCCGCCCAGCACCGGCGCGCTCGAGGTGCGCGCCTCGACCCACGGCCCCAGGCGGAGGTTGCCGCCGTGGGTGAGCGGCAGCGACAGCTCCGCGCCGAGGCCGCTCTCCCAGCCGGAGTCGTAGGCCGGTCCGGCGCCGGTGCCGGACCCCGGGCCGATGATGCGCGGGCGGCCGGCGTCCGGCTCGGGCGCCCAGCCGAAGGCGACCCGGACCCAGGTCGACCACTCGACGAGCGGGCGGCCGGGCCCGTCGATGGCGAGCTCCTCGGGCGGCGGCGGCGGCGGGTGCGCGGCCGCGAGGGGCACGGCGACCGTGAGCGCGATCACGGGGAGGGCGAGGAGGGGCGCGCGGCGCATCGGTCCTGCTCCAACGCACGAGCCCGCGATTCGATCGGCGCGCGGTGCGCGCAGGTGCGCCGGCGGGGACGAGCTGGTAACACCGCGGCGTGGACCGTCGCTGGATCAGCCACCCGGCTCGCCGGCAGCCGGCGCAGGTCGCGCTGGTCGCGTCGGTCGTGATGCTCTCCGCGTGGACGGTGATGGTGACCCTGGGCTCGCCGTACCTGGCGCTCCTCGCGGCGCTCCTGCTCGTCGTCGCGGTGGCGCCGTTCCTCTTCCCGACCCATCACCGCGTCGGTGACGACGGCGTCGAGGTCCGGC
>DASZXE010001140.1:0-5876 GCA_035546475.1 Kofleriaceae bacterium | reverse complement strand
CGCAGGGACCGATGGGCGCCACGGGCCCCGCCGGCGCGATGGGCCTGCCGGGGCCCGCCGCCGCGGTCGGGCCGCAAGGGCCGCAGGGCACCGCCGGCGCCCAGGGTCCGCAGGGGCCGGAGGGACCGCAAGGCCCGCAAGGTCCGATGGGGCCGGGCATCGTCGTCGGGCCGCGCCCGGCCGACCCGGCCGCCGGCGCGCTCGCCTTCGACGCCGTCACCGGCAACCTCGACTTCTTCGACGGCACCGCGTGGCGCACGTTCACCGAGACGCTGCCGGCGAGCTGCGCGCAGGTGAAGGCGCAGAACCCGACCGCCGCCGACGGCGCCTACACGATTCGTCCGGGTTTCGGACAGTCGCCGGTCACCGTCTACTGCGACATGACGACGGCCGGCGGCGGCTGGACGCTCGTCAGCTACGGCTACCGCGCGCAGGCGGGCGGCGCCGCGGCGTACCTCCTGCCGATCGCGCTGTCGGCCGGCTGGGATCCGGTCGGGCGCGCCGGCACCGGCGCCTTCGACGCGAGCCAGCTCGTCCGCCGTTCGACGCAGGTCGCGCTGACCACCGCCGAGGGCGCGCTCGTCACCGGCAACCTGCTCTCGTACGGCAAGGCGTACGTGTGGACGCTGCCGAACCCGAGCATCACCAGCTTCGATCTGTTCGACCCGGTGCAGAACACCACCAGCTCGAACTGCGCGACCGTCAGCGTCACCGAGCTCAAGGCGAACACGACGTTCAACGCGCTGACGATCTGGAACAAGCCGCAGGTGAGCTGCTCGGGCCACAAGGCGGGCACGCCGTACGAGCGTCAGTTCCTCGGCTTCAACTCCGCCTACTGCTACGGCGTGTGCGGCACCGATCCGGTGACGTCGAACGGCATGGTCGTGTGGCACGGCAGCGGCTACACGCCGACGACCGCCGCCGGCCTCGGCAACCCGGAGCGCGCCGGCTCGTTCGGCTTCTGGGTCCGCTGAGCCGCCGCGAGGGAACGCGGGCCGGGCGCCACGCGGCGCGTGTCCCGCGGGGGACACCGGCGCGCGCACTCATATAAGGATGCGTTTCGCGAGGCGAACCGCGGCGTCGGGCGGCTGGCATCGGCGATGCAATCACCGTCGGCGTCCCAGCAGGAGCCCGGCATGCGTTCGCCCGCGACGTCGCCTTCTTCCATTTCGCCTTGCGCCGCCCGGACCGCCGGCCGGTTCGCGCGCGGGTGGCGCCACGCCGGCCTCCAGCACCGGCTGGTGCGCGTCGCGCTAGCCGCCGTCACCGCGGCCTTGCTGGCGGCGGCCGCCGGCTGCGGGCCGGGGGCGCACCACGATCTCGCCGTCACCACCTTCTCGCCGGCGCGCACGAGCGACGGCCGCGCGCCGATCGAGATCCGCTTCGATCGGCCGGTCGTCGACGAGACGCAGGTCGGCACCTCGGTCGACGACCGCTCGTTGACGCTCGCGCCGGCGGCGCCGTGGCACGGCCGCTGGGAGGACCGGCAGACGCTCGTCGTCGAGCCGGACGGCGCGCTCGCGCCGTCGACGCGTTACACGGTGAAGCTCGCCGGCGCGCTCGCGCAGCGCACCGGCGGCTTCGGCTTCACGTTCGTGCACCAGCCGCTGGCGGTCACCGGCCTCGTCGGCGCCGACGCCGAGCGGCTGCCGACCGCGGGGCCGTGGACGCTCGGCTTCAGCCTGCCCGTGCAGGGCAAGGCGGTCGCGAAGGGGTGCGCGCTACGCGGCGCGCGCGGCGCCGTCGCGCTGACCACCGAGTCGCCCGACGAGGTCGGCACCGAGATCACGGTGCGCCCGGCCCGCGCGCTGCCGGCCGACGTCGACTACCGCATGACCTGCAGCGGCCTCGGCGCCGCCGCCGGCGACGCGCCGATGCCCGAGCCGTGGACGCTCGACGTCCACACGCTGTCGGAGCTGTCGGTCCGCACCGCCCTGCCGGACGGCAGCGACGTCGCCGCCGACGAGGTGCCGACCCGGGCGCCGGGCGTCACCGACGGGGATCGCGGTTGAATCGCGCGGGGTCGTGCCGGTGAACGGCCGTGCGCGCGGCGGGCGACCAAGCGGCCACCGGCGCGACGGGCGAGCCGTCAGGGATTCGCGAACTCGAGGTACGAGCCGCTGAAGCCGCCGGCCGGCAGCGTGCACGCCGTGTAGGCGGCCGCGGTCCCCGCCGTCGAGGTCCGCGCGCGCACGCCGGTCAGCGGCTCGCCGATCCGCAGCCTGTAGTCGCGGCCCTCGAGGAACGTGGTCGCCGCCGAGAACGTCAGGTCGAGCAGGAAGCGCTGCGACATGCCGGCGCGCACGCGCGAGAAGGTCGAGCCGCCGCAGCCGCCGGTCGCGCCGGTGCCGAGCGTGAACGTGCTCGACGCCGCGAACGGCGTGGTCGGGCTCGAGCAGACGATCAGCGTCGCGTTGTTGCCGTCGCCGTAGTCGCTGATGCTGCCGACCTCGTAGAGCCGCACCGCGCTGACGTCGAAGCGCGACGGGTTGGTGCCGGCCAGCTCGAGCGTGATGGGGAGCTGATCGAGGTAGAGGTCGGTCGCGGTCGTGTTGGTCACCTCGATCGCGATCGTCGTGCCGGTGCGGAACGCGACGCCGTCGGGCGGCACGATCCGCTTGTCGTACGGCGCGGCGGTGAGCTGGCGGAAGACGAGCTGGCCGGTGCAGGTGCCGCCGGCGGTCATGAAGCCGCCGACCTGCGGGAGGAACTGGCAGGTGTGCGTCGTCGTCGAGCAGTACCAGTAGCGGAAGGTCGGCGCGCCGAGCTGCGTCCCGCACTCCGACGACGCCGTGCACGCCGCCTCGATCGGGCAGCGCTGGCCGGTCACCGGATCGTCCGGCTGGGTCGCGCAGCCGGACGTGCACTGGCCGCCGCTGCAGGTCGACCCGACCGGGCAGGCCACGCCGCAGGTGCCGCAGTGGTCGGCGTCGGTGTCGGTGTTCACCTCGCAGCCGTTCGACGCCAGGTGATCGCAGTCGGCGAGCGGCGCGGTGCACGCGACCGGCGTGCAGGTGCCGCCCTCGCACGTCTCGTCGTCGCCGCACGGATGGCCGCACATGCCGCAGTCGGTCTCGCTCGTCGCGAGCTCGGCCTCGCAGCCATCGCCGGGCAGGCCGTTGCAGTCGTCGTGGCCGTCGTCGCACGCGAGGCCGCAGCCGTCCGCGGTGCAGGTCGCGGTCGCGTGCGGACCGCCGGCGCAGGCGGGGCCGCACGAGCGGCAGGTGTCGGTCGTGCCGAGGTCGGCCTCGCAGCCGTCGTCGGGGAGGTGGTCGCAGTCGTCGAAGCCGTCGTCGCAGGCGTCGACGGTGCAGTGGCCGTCGTGACAGGCGGCGGTGGCGTGGGCGAGGTCGCACGAGTGATCGCACGCGCCGCAGGTCGACGGCGTGCTGGCGAGGTCCTGCTCGCAGCCGTCGTCGGCGGACTGGTCGCAGTCGGCGAAGCCGGGGTCGCACGCGCCGACGGCGCAGTGGCCGTCGACGCACGCGGGCGTGCCGTGCTCGGCGGTGCAGGCGTGGCCGCAGGCGCCGCAGTTGGCGGGGTCGTCGGCGACCGTCACCTCGCAGCCGTCGTCCGCGTCGTGGTTGCAGTCGGCGACGCCGGGGTCGCAGACGGCGACGCACGCGCCCTGCTGGCACACGCTGCCGGTCGGGCACGCGCGGCCGCACGTCGACGACGACGGATGGTCGCCGCAGCCCGCGACGAGCGAGACGGCAGCGGAGACGACGATGAACGAGAGGAGCGCGGCCGCTCCCCCGTGGCCCGCGGTACGCACCGGCGCACGCTACCACCCTGCCCCGCCGATCCGGAGCCGCATCGACGCGCGCGGCGTGAACCGCGCCCAGCGCGGCCGCGGCGCGGTCAGTAGCGCGGCGGCGTCGTCGAGGCCGAGCCCATGCCGGGGGTCATCGCCGAGCCGCCGGAGGTGCCCCGCGCGGGGGTGCTCGGCGTCATGCTCGAGCCGCTGCCGGTGCCGGTCGCCCCGCTGCTGGTGCTGGAGCCGGTCCCGGTGCCCGGCGTCCGCGACGTGTGCGGCGTGGTGCCGCTCGTGCCGGTGGTGCCGGTCGTCCCGGTCGTGCCGGTCGTGCCCGTCGTGCCCGTCGTGCCGGTGCCCGGGTTCATCGTCGTCCCCGGCGTCGCCGTGCCCGCCGACTTCGCGGCCAGCGAGCGCGCGTCGTCCGCGTGCTTCTGCAGCGTCGGCCGCGTCTTCGTGAGGAGGTCCCTCACCTGCGGATCGGTCATGAGCGGCGTCGCGGCCACGTTGCGGCTCAGCTCCTTGGTGTGCCCGTCGACCATCGCCGGCAGGAACTCCGCGTCGAACGCCGCGCCGTCGAGCGTCTTCAGCCGATCCATGAGCGACACCATCTGGTCGTGCTCGGCCGCGTCCTCGTCCGACGCCATCGGCTGATCGGTCAGCTTGATGCCGCGCGCCTTCGCGAGCGCCTTGACCTGCTTGTCGCTCCTGGTGTGGTCGGCGACGAGCATCGCGCCGTACTTCTTCACCGCCGCCGTGCCGTGCTTGGTGGCGAGCTTGCCCGCCTCGATCTCCATCAGGTTCACGTGATGGAGGTGGACGACCTCGGTTCGCTCCGCGTCGGAGAGCGGGGCCTTCGCGGTCTTCCCGGTGGTCTCCGCCTGGACGGTCGCGATGGAGGGCATGGCGAGCGCCGCCGCGCCCGCGAGAACCAGCGTCTTCAGCTTGAACATGGAATTTCTCCTCGGCTGCCGGCCGGTGCAAACACGGGACCGCGGCGCCGCGGGCCGTCTGCGCTGGAGCCTCGCGAGCCCCGGCGCTTCACGCGCCCGCCGCGCCGCGCCCGTGACGGGCGATCGCGCGCGCACGCTCGGCTGCGTCAGGCGCGCACGCGCCGGCGACGGTTCGCCACGCGCGCGTGCGCCGCGGTGAGCGCCCGCGATCGCACACTCACTTGTGCGAGGACGATCGCTTGTGGCTCTTGCTCGAGCTCTTCTTGTGGCTGCTGCTCGAGCTCTTCTTGCCGCCGCCGCTCTTCTTCCCGCCACCGTCCTGCTTGTTCACCGTCGCCCACGCGATGCGCTTCGCGGTCGCCGACGAGCGGCCGCGCTTCTTCGCGCTGTCCTCGATGTGCGACGCCTGGCGCTTCTGCTTGGACGAATAGCTGGACTTGTCTCCACGAGGCATGGGTGGCTCCTTGGTTGCGGTGCACCGGTGATTTGCAACGCGCGTACCCGGTTGCGCGCGCGCCGCGGCGGCGTACAACCAGGCCCGTGCTCGACCCGGCCGCGCGCACCGCCGGGGCCCCGCCCGCCGCCGGGGCCGCGCCCGCCGCCACCGTCTTCGTGCTCAGCCCCGCGCGCTGTGGCGGCGAGCGCGCGGCGCAACTGGTCCGCTCGCGCGAGTCGGAGCTGGGCCGGCTCCTCCGCGAGGACGGCGCGCCGCTCGGGGACGTCTTCGCGTGGCTGTCGGCGCTCTACTTCCGCGGCAAGCTCACCTACGCGCGCCGCTTCGCGACGCCGCCGCCCGGCCGGCCGGGCACGCTCGTGATGGCGCCCGGCCACGGGCTGCGCGCGCCGGAGACGCGGCTGTCGGCGGCGCTGCTGGCGGCGATGGGTCAGGTCGACGTCGAGAGCGCGGCGTTCGTCGGGCCGCTCCGCCGCGACGCCGACCTGCTCGAGCGCGCGTGCGGGCCCGACACCCGCGTCGTCCTGCTCGGCAGCATCGCGACCGGCAAGTACCTCGACACGCTGCTGGCGGTGTTCGGCGAGCGGCTGCTCTTCCCCGCCGACTTCGTCGGGCGCGGCGACATGAGCCGCGGCGGCCTGATGCTGCGTTGCGTGATGGCCGGCCTCGAGCTCGAATACACGCCGATCAAAGGCGCCGTGCGCCACGGCGAGCG
>DASZXE010001139.1:0-3353 GCA_035546475.1 Kofleriaceae bacterium | reverse complement strand
CGCGCGACCTGCGCGCCGAGCGTCCCCATCTCGTTGCACTTGCCGGCGTCGGCCAGCTTGACCATGCGCGCGTGCTGGTCGCGCGCCCACGCCAGCGTCGCCGCGTCGGACCGCGCGTTGTACGGCGCGACCACCGTCGGGTCGACGAGGGTCGTCGTGCCGCTGCCGCTGCCGGTCGCGTACTGCCCGGACTGGTTCCCGCGGGCGAAGCTCGTCGCGGCGCCGGGCGCCACAACGCGTCCGTTCGCGTCGACCGCGAGGGTGCCCGACCCCGCGCCGGAGCCGGCCGCCTCGAGCTTGCGCTCGCGGTCGCCAGCCGCGGCCGGCGGTGGCGGAGGCAGCGCGGTCGGCGCCCCCGGCACCTGGGCGAACCCACCGGGAGCCACGGCCGTCGCCACGGCCGTCGCCGCGGCCGGCGCGCCGCCGCCCGGCTTGCCCGCGAGCCCGTTCTCCGGCTCGTCGGCGACCACGTCGTCGCGCAGGTTGCGCACGGCCGGCTCGTCGCCGCGGCCGACCTCGACGTAGCTCCCGTGCTCGGCCCCGTTGCCCTTGGCGAGCTCCTTCTGCGTCGCCGCCGGAGCGGTCCTCGGCTCGCCGCGGCCGGTGCCGATGCCGAGCTGGGCCTGGTCGTTCTGCCCGTCGGCCGCCTTGTCCTTGCTCTCGTCGAGCGAGACCCGGTAGCTGTCGTAGCCGGGCGCCCTGGCCTGGAGCTCGGCGGTGCGAGTCGCGTCGTCGTGGCGGGCTGCCAGGGCGGCCTCCTGCTCGCGCCCGCGTGGCTCGAGCTGCCCCTGCGCGGGCGTCGAGGTCTGCGCTCCGAGCGGCCTCAGCGCCAGCGCCCTGTCCGTCGACGGCATCGTCGGGGTCGGCGTCGCGGCCGCCGAGCCGGCGCCAACCGACGCCGCCGTCGCGACCGCCGCCGAGCCGCTGCCCTCGCTCGCGGGGAGCTCGGACCTCATCGATCCGGCGCGGTCGGGCTGCACCACGTGCGCGTTGCCGTGGAGGTAGAGCACGCCGGCGGTGCCGGCCACGACCACGAGCGCCGCGGCCGCCGACAGGGCGGGGTTGGCCATCACCGGCTGGAGCAGCGTGGCGAGGAAGCCGAGCAGGCCGCCTCGCGATCCCGCGGTGCGAGGCGCGGGCGCCCGCCGGGCCGCTTCCTGCAGGAGCAGCGCGGAGATCGCGGCGGGTGGCTCGACCATCGCGGTCGCGACCTCGGCGTCGCGCAGGAGCCCGCGGGTCGACCGCATCGCCTCGAGCGAGTGCCGGTCCTGCGGGTGGCTGGCCAGGTGCGCGTCGAGGCGGGCGCGGTCCGACTCATCGAGCTCTCCGTAGAGAGCGCCGATGAGCAGCGCGTCGATGTCCTCGCGGTCGGCCATGGCCCTTCGGTCCTTATACTACGTCGGTGGGGGAGTTCCAGCCGACGGAACCGGAGGGCGAGGGCGTGCCTCGTGAGACCTCGGGGGCTTACCGGGCGGCTGCGTGAGCCTCGTGACGATCTAGCGGCTCGAGGTTTACACGCAGCAGCGCGTCGCGCGATCTATACATTCTCACCCCTGGCGGCCCGCCAGCGGCAACCAGCCGGAACGGCTGCACCCCTGGCGGGGGCGGACGGCGGGGCGCCGATGGGCATTCAGCGGTCCGCGACCTGCTTCGGCTCGGGATCGGGCTGGCAGCTCCACGACACGTCGTCGATCTGCCAGCCGTCGTTGCCGCAGGCGTCGATCGTCGCGGCGGTCGACTGGGTCGCGTCGGTCGCGAGCGAGAACGCCTCGCCGTGCTGGCTCCTGCGGCTCTTGCCCTCGGCCGGCCGGCAGGTGAGCGACCAGCTCACCGAGCAGGCGAGCCGCACGTCGCACCGGTTCGACACGACCAGGTCGACGCCGTCGTCGGTGTCGCGGTCGAGCTGATCGAAGGAGGTACACGACGCGATCGAGACCTTCGCGCGCTTGACCGTCTTCTTGTGGGGGCCGGCGGCGGCGGGCGAGCACAGGGCGGCGAGCGCGAGGGCGCACAGCACCCCGCGCGCCGAGGTGGAGTTCGGACGCATGACGGACCTCCGGCCACGGGGCAGGCGCGCCGCGCGGCGCGGCAGGGCCGCACCGGCGCGACGGGGACGGCGCGATCCGTGAGGACCGCGCGCGGTTCCGTGGCTCGCCGGCTACGACACCGAGGGGCCGATCCGGTTCCAGAAATCGCGCGCGCGCCGCGCCCGACGTAGTGTCGGGCGATGCCACCGCTCGCGCTCGACGTCTTCCGCCCCGACGCGCTCGCCGGCCACGCCGCGGTGATCACCGGCGGCGGCACCGGCATCGGCAAGGGGATCGCGCGCGCCTATGCGCGGCTCGGCTGCGACGTCGCGATCGTCAGCCGCAAGCAGGACGTCCTCGACGCCACCGCCGCCGAGCTGCGCGAGGCGACCGGCCGCGAGGTGCTGGCGCTCGCCGCGGATGTCCGGGATCCGGACGCCACCGCGAGGGCGATCGAGGCGGCGCGCGCGCGCTTCGGCCGCCTCGACACGCTGGTGAACGGCGCGGCCGGCAACTTCCTCGCGCCCGCCGCCGCGCTGTCGCCGAACGGCTTCCGCACCGTCGTCGACATCGATCTGGTCGGCTCGTTCCACGCCGCGCGCGCCGCGTTCGCCGCGCTGCGCGACAGCGGCGACGGCGTGATCGTCAACCTCACCGCGACGCTCCACTACCACGGCACGCCGGCGCAGCTCCACGCGTCGGCGGCCAAGGCCGGCGTCGACGCGATGACGCGCAACCTCGCCGTCGAGTGGGGCGGCGCCGGCATCCGCGTCAACTCGATCGCGCCGGGGCCGATCGGCGACACCGAGGGCATGCGCCGGCTCGCGCCCGGCGAGCTCGGCGCCCGGCTGACCCGCTCGATCCCGCTCGGCCGGTTCGGCACCGTCGACGACGTGGCGGCGATGGCGGTCTTCCTCCGCTCGCCGGCGGCGGCGTGGATCACCGGCGCCGTGCTGGTCGTCGACGGCGGCCAGTGCGTGTCGATGCCGTGGTTCTCGCCATGAGCCGGCTCGCGAAGCCGGCGGCGCGCGCCGAGGGCTCGCGGCTCGACTTCGCGCTGCCGCGCCGGCCGGTCGAGCTCGAGGTGCTCGGCGGGCGCGGCCACTACCAGCGGGTGATCGCCGCGGTGCTCGCCGCCGAGACGAGCGTCTGGATCGGCACCGCCAACCTGAAGGAGCTGATGATCGAGGACCACCGCGCGCGCCCCGGCCGGCGCCGCAGCCTCGGCCGCAGCGGCCATCGATCGATCCTCGCCGCGTTCGCCGAGCTGGCGGCGCGCGGCGTCGAGCTGCGGGTGCTGCACGCCGACCGGCCGTCGCGGCCGTT